>JAJZDN010000153.1 GCA_021805985.1 Planctomycetota bacterium
AATGGGGCCGGGCGATACATCCGCGTATCAAGTCCGCCGGACCGGTTATTCGCGAGTTTGATATTGTAAAATCCGCGCGGTAACTGAACAAAGCCATAACCCCGCGACATGGCAAAGCGAGGATAAACGCTTGGCAAAAAGGGGGCAAAATGCGTGATGATTCCGGTGTCCCGGCGTAACCGGCGTGGCCCCTGCATTTTGCACTTAATTAAGCGGTGATCGATGACCGCTGAAGATGGGCGATGGCGTTTGGCCCAACCCGCGTTACAGGCGGCTCTGGCAATACAATGGCCGTGTTCCAAAAAGGCACAACCTGATGGTACGTGCCGGCAGTATGGCCTCACAGCGAAAATCGCTTGCGGTACTCGGCGGGGCTGGATCCCATGGCAGCGGCGAATGCGCGATGAAAGTGGCGCTTCGTGCCGAAACCGGCGCGGGCGGAGATCTTTTCCATCGGCCAGCGCGTTTCAACAAGGAATTGGCACGCCCGCTCAATGTGAGCATCAACAATTGCGGCATTGAGCGTTTTATCCATGACGCGTTTAAAGTCCCGTTCCAACTTGCTTTGAGAAACGCGCATGTGCCGGATAACGTCGGTCACGCGAATATTTTCCGCAGCGTGCTCACGGATATATTGTGCCGCAAGATGAACGACACGATCCGGAATTGAATTAACATCAGAAGATTGGCGCACCTGCAGCATTCCTGACGGCTCAATGATCACCGGTTCGATCTCCCCACCGGCGGAATGCTTCTGTGACAGCAGGCGATCCATCAGTTTTGCGGCCTCGTATCCCAGGCGCTGCGTCGGTAGAACCGCAGCGGAAATAGTTGGTGCAACGCTCTCGGCAAGAACCACGTCGTCATCCCAGGCCACGACCGCAACCTGCTCCGGTACGGCCACTGCGATGCCGGCGCAGGCATTGAGGATCGTCCGGGCGGCGGCCATGCTCCATGCAAAAATGCCGATGGGTTTGGGCAAGTTTTTTACCCAGCGCCTTAATTCCCGCGAAGTTGGTTCCGTGCTGCCGCGTCGTTTCGAGAGATGCAACGGACAATCGACCGATTGAGCAAATTGAATAACCGCATCCCGGCGAAAATCGTGATGGGGAATACTCCGGATGGTTTCGTCATAAGCGAATTGGCGAAAACCACCCGCCATCAGATGCTTTCCGATCGCCTGGGCCACCGCGATGTCATTGACACGGACGGCTGGGAGCTGAAGCAGCTTTACCGGTGGAACCGCGGTACAGGAGACAATTTTCGTCCGTTTTGACCGTACCATGCGGCAAATGGCGGGCACATCGCGCAACACCGGAGAGATAATGCCATCCCAATACTGCGGGCCACGAAAAAGCGTCCGCGTTTCTTCCGGCCCCACCACGGCATGAATGCGCCAGTAAGGCTTGTCATGGGCGTAACTCTGAACGCCGTGCAGAAGGCTGCGGCACCATTGCGACCAGTCCCATAATCCTACAGCGATACGAAGGTGGGGCGCAGCGGGATTTTTATCGGGCCTGTTGCTTGCAGCCGGCATAGACGACCTCCATGGTGTTTTCTTGTCGGCACCTTGCACTTTCCGGGAGGTGCCGAAATATGTCCCACATTTTATCATGATTTGCGACAAATGTCTCTTCCATTTCAAGCCCACTGAATATAGACTTTCGGGTATCGAATATATGGTGCTGTCGTGATGGGAGCGCGGCATCAAAAATCCGTTTTCAAAGCCGCTCGCCGATGTTCGGCGGGGGAAAGAGTTCACGAGTTCGTTATTCAGGAGAATTCACCATGCGTAATACTTTCAAAGCCTCTCTGACAGCTATTGCGGTCGCGGCGCTGGCCATGGCGGGGCAGTCCGCACATGCCTCAATAGTCCACCAGTACACCTTCAACGACGGCACCGCCAACGACAGCGTCGGTACCGCCAACGGTACGCTGACGGGCGCAGCGACAATCTCCAACGGCCAGCTTGTGCTTACGGGCAACAACGCCGACTACGTTAGCCTGCCGGCATCGACCATTGACATCAGTTCCTACACAGCCGTCTCATTTGTGACCTGGTTCACCGCTCCAACCACGCCCCCGGTAAATAGCCAGCTCTTCTCCTTTGGCGGCACCAACAGCGGATACGGTTATGGCTATATTATTGCCAACCCGACTACCGGAAGGACAGCTAACTACAGAACCGCAATCAGCGCCGGTCCGTCCACAGAGCCAGGATATACGTACGGTGAAACCTCCATCAACGGGGGACTGACGTCAACGATCGTCGGCAATGGGCAGCATGAACTTGTGATCACCGACAATAACAGCACCTTGAGCATTTACCTGGACGGTGTATTAAAGAACAGCACCACTGTTCCGTCGAAGAACCTGCTCTCCGGGCTTTCAGATTCTCTCGCGTATATCGGAAAGTCTGTTTACTCCGGGGATCCTGGTTTCAACGGCTCGATTAACGAATTCGACATTTACAATAACGCGTTGAGTGCCACGGATGTGTCCAATACGTTCGCGACGGGCCCGGTACCAGTTCCTGAGCCTGCGTCCCTGGGATTGACGGTATTTGGTGCCATGGGCTTGCTGTTATTGAAAAAGCACAACAAGTCTGCGGCCTGAAACCGATAAACATTCTGGGGTGGCGGCATTTGGCAACCCAAGCAATGCCGCCGCCCCGGCTTGAATTCCCTTGCACAATGAGACGTTCCATGGCCGCTGTTTCCCACATTCAAGGTCCAATAGTCGATAATCTAAATAAGCAGGGAATGCCTCAAGCCTCCAGATCGGCAATCCAGAATGGTTCATTGCGGCCCGGGCTCTCTCGGATCGCGGCATTTACACTCATTGAATTGCTGGTAGTCATCAGCATTATCGCCCTGTTAATTTCACTGTTATTGCCGGCCCTTGCTCAGGCCGGAAAGTCCGCCCGGTCACTTTATGCGCAGTCCAGGATATTCGTGTGTCCCGAGGTACTGCTGGATGGAAAGGTGCAAAGCAGATACGGCGGTTGCACGACGCATCCGCAAAACCACGCCTTCCGGAGCGTCATGATCAATGGCTACCTTTCGTCGGTAATCACCGCATCCGGAGCTGCGGGACAACACGCTTATGACCCTGCACCGAACGATTGCAACAACCCGCCCGTGCCGCAGGCAATCCGACTTTCCACGGTAGCATCGCTTACCGAAGTACCGTATATATCCAAGCTTGGCACCGCGTGGCCCTTGTGATCACCGGGCGCTTTAAGTCCATCGCGCGTATTTAAAGGAGTTTACATTGATATTCCACAAGAACAATGGCCTTATTACCGTGTTATTGATGCTTTTCATCGGGTTTTCCGCCGTTTCTTCCGCCGGAGGCGCAACCGTTGCAAGCGCGGCTCGGACGATAAGCGTAACGGTTAAACCGCATTTGGTTCGCAATACCATCAGCCATGGCATCTACAGCCAGTTCCTTGAGCATATATACCATTCCGCGGACAACGGCATCTGGGGCGAGCTGATATGGAACCGCAGTTTTGAAGAACCGCTGTCTTCCCCGGGTGGAGAGTGGTTGCGTAAGGGCAATGAGATCCGCCAGCTCAGTCTGGCAGCAAATGTGCGGAAAGCCATCGGAGCCGCCAATTGGAGTCACTATCAGCTTTCCGTGGACGCAAAAAAGCTCGGCGGCGCGGAAGGATTTATGATCTACTTCTACAACCACGATGGCGGACACTGGTTTGCTCTGAATCTGGGCGGTTGGAACAACAGCCGTGATGCGTTACAACGCGCCGGCGGAAATCCGGGACCCGGCATTATCGTCTCCAAGCCCACCATGCACATTCAACGCGGCCGCTGGTATCACATCCGTTTGCATTGCGATGGATCACATATTCAAGCCTGGGTTAATGGGCGAATGTTGTTTGACAGGATCGTGCGGCATGGAACACTCGCCGGTGGCGTTGCATTAGGCACATGGCACACTCAAGCCGCATATAAAAATCTTGTGATTCAATCACTGACGGACGGAGACCATGTTCTTTTTCAGGGCTTGCCGCCGGCAGGGAAAATATCGCATCTGGCCACCCGATTCTGGACCCGCTTTGGCCCGGGAACGGTCAGACGCTCCACCACTGATCCGCGAAACAGCCGCATCTGTGTGAAAATTACCTCAAGCACGGGTGAAACCGGGGTACGGCAGCCGGATATCTGTCTGGCCGCGGCCGGAACGTATCAAGGTTCGCTCTGGGTGCGCGATACAACGCCACATAAAGTGACGATTCGTTTGATCAGCGGTAAGACCCTGCTGGGTCAGAAAGTCGCCGGCATTTCATCCCGGCGCTGGCGGCGCATTGGCTTTGCATTCAACACGCGCACAGCCGTTCATCACGCCGTGCTGCAAATAGGCTTTACCGGGGCCGGCGCTGCTTATCTCGATCAGGTGTCCATGATGTCGGACGCAGCCCGAAAACTGGGCGGCTTTCGACCCGATACGCTCAAAGCCCTGCAGGCGTTGAAGCCCGCATTGATCCGCTGGCCGGGCGGCGGCTATTCTGACAGTTATCACTGGATGGACGGCATCGGTCCACAGGCGGACCGCGTTTCCGAGGGCGAAATATGGGATGATATGGACCCCAACGCCCTGGGCACAGACGAATACATGCATTTGTGCCGCTTAACCGGCGCACAGCCGGAAATATGCATCAATATCGGTCCGGACAAGGCCAGCGCTGCGGTGCGATCGCAATATGTTCAGGAGGCCTGCCACTGGCTGGAGTATTGTAATGCTCCCGCCACCAATAAATGGGGTGCTTTGCGATCCAAATATGGCCATCCTCAGCCATATAACGTCAAATATTGGGAAATTGGCAACGAGATATGGTGGGGCCGGGACGGTCTGAATCCTCGCCAGTATGCCAAGGTGCTGCGGCTGTTCGTACCGGCCATGAAAAAGCTGGATCCATCCATTCGCATCATCGCCTGCGGCGGTAGTGGCATTGATCAACAATGGAACAGACAGCTACTTACGCTTGCTCCCGCCGGATTATTTGATTACCTGAGCCTGCATCAATATGTGCCACCCAATGGCTTCCTGACGGCGGCACAACAATACATCGCGTTTATCCGGAAAACCGGACAATTTATACACACCTCCGCCAGCCCGCATTGCAAGCTTTTTGTTTCTGAATGGAACGCGCAATGCATTGACTGGCGGACCGGTCTTTTTGCCGGCGGGATACTTATCGGCTTTGAGCAGCAGGGATCGCTGGTGCGGCTCTCTACGCCGGCGTTGCTGCTGCGCTGGGTTCGCGAGAACAGTTGGAATAATGCCTTCATCAATTTCAACCGCTGTTCATGGTTCCCGGCTCCCAATTATGTTGTTGAGAAACTCTGGCGCGATCACTTCGCCAGGTATCGCGTAAGCGCCAGCAACGCATCACCCCTGGAGGCTGATGCAACGCTCACTGCAAACCGCCAGACCGTATATTACAAGGCGGTGAACCCAACCGCTCAAAGCGTCGTACTGAAGCTGACCGTCGCCCGTGAATTCCCTGTTGCCACGGCAACCGCCCGGACCATTGCGCCGGGATCGCTCTTCGCGGCAAATTCATTGGCACACCCGCACCGGGTGAGGCCGCACGGATTACCGGTCATTACCAGCGGCCAGCATTTACAACTGACCCTGGCTCCATACTCCGCTTCGGTGGTCACCATTAATCGGAGATAAACGATGATTTCAATTGCGTTGCTTTGCGGTATTCCCACCGGCGGCCGGCGCGTGAGATCAGCCGCACATTACGCAAAACCATCGATGATACAACCGTCCATCATAAACCGACGTGAAGCGCGGCGTGGAACCGCGAACGCGACGGATGATAAACAGGTGGTGTGAAGCTCCCGGTATGAAAGGAAAGATGATGAAACAAAACAAGATCCCCTTTGGCGCCAACTGGGGCCGGATATTGATGCTGGCAATCATGGTGCTGGCTTTTGATTTGTCCACGGCTGCGGCATCCGGGGTGATCCGACCCGGTGCCACCTGGCGCGATAACAGGGGACGCATTATCAATGCCCATGGCGGATGTATTCTCAAACAGGGCGGCAGTT
>JAJZDN010000154.1 GCA_021805985.1 Planctomycetota bacterium
ACACAATTCCAACGATACATCCAACAAGCGGGTGTGAAGCCATGGCAGAAAATTTGGCAGAATTTACGCGCCACACGTGCTACCGAATTGGTGAGATACTTCCCAAGCCATGAATGCGCCGCATGGTTAGGTCATACCGAGCGAATAGCGGATGCGTTTTACAGACAAGTAACCGATGATGATTTTGCACGTGCCATAAACTTCACAGTACCAACGCATGACGTTGCCAAGGCAGCATCATCCTTAACCGATAGGGTATTAGCCGAGTAACCTTGGCATTAGACGCCGTTATCCAATTTGACGCCTTGGTACTCGGATATTCAGAACCGATGCACCATAAGCCGTCTAATGCGTTCCTAAGGGGGTTTTGGCATGGATATTAGACACATCCACCTAAAAACCAATTAACAAGCCATGGAATTACGCCAAAACAGCATTATTGCCACCTTTGGTGGCAATAATGCTGTATAGAATCAACGGTTTTGGTGATTATCGAATATAAACGCATGGATATGGATAGGTGGCGCAAAATACGGCGCAGTACCTAGCCGAATAGGTAGGTAAGGCGTTGAAGTGAAAGTTAGAATCTTCAATGTTTTCAACTGTATGCACTTATATACACCTTGAGATATGTAGATTGGATGGGCGGTGAGGGACTCGAACCCCCGACATCCGCGGTGTAAGCACGGCGCTCTAACCAACTGAGCTAACCGCCCGATCCAAGGCCATAGAATATCGGATTGCTGCCCTCTTAGCTACCCCCACCCGACGCGTTGCCCGGTCATGTCTTGGGTCTGAGCCGTTCACCAAGGCTCAAGTCGGGATTTCCTTGCAAAGTGCGGGACATCATGGTCCGATTTATTTTCCCGCTTCACGCGGACGCGGTGTGCCATTTTCAGCATTGGCCTCTGCGGTTAGAATCGCTGCATGAATAAATTGCAGGATACTATGACAGCAGCACAACCCGAACAGACAATCCCTATTCTGGATTTTGGCTCACAATATGTCCAACTCATTGCCCGGCGGGTGCGTGAGGCCGGCGTTCAGGCGGTGTTGGTGGCACCGGATATTTCTATTGCCAAACTGCGGGAAATGAATCCCGTAGGGTTGATTCTTTCCGGTGGCCCGGCCAGCGTGTATGAAGAGGGCGCACCGCGATGCGATGAAAAAATTTTTGACCTGGATATTCCCGTTCTGGGAATTTGTTACGGCATGCAGATTGGTGCGGAATTGCTGGGTGGACGGGTAAAGCCCGGGGTCGCTGCGGAATATGGTGCCACTCGCCTGCATGTGCTGGATAATGCCGCGGCGGAGGGCCATAGCGGCGAATTATTTGCCGGCGTGCCTGCCGATACGGGCGTGTGGATGAGTCACGGGGATCAGGTCAAGGAATTAGGTGCTGATTTTATTCCCCTGGCCTCAACTCCCACCTGTCCATTGGCGGCGATTCGGCATAAATCGCGGCCGTTTTTCGGCGTGCAGTTTCATCCGGAAGTAACGCATACGCCGCATGGCGGAAAAATTCTGGAGAATTTTTTATACCGGGTCTGCGGGGCCGCGGGAACATGGCGGATGGGCAATTTTTTGGACATAGCGGTGGATAAGGTGCGCCGGCAGGTGGGTGCCGGCCGCGTAGTTTGCGGGTTATCCGGCGGTGTCGATTCCGCGGTGGCGGCAGCGTTACTGCATCGGGCGATCGGTAATCAACTGACGTGTATTTTTGTGGATAACGGTTTATTGCGGAAAAATGAACGCGATGCGGTGGAAAGTACATTTCGCGATCACTTTCACATTGATCTGCGGGTTGTGGATGCCGGTGATGAATTTTTGGACGCACTGGCGGGGGTCAGTGAGCCGCAGACCAAGCGGAAAATCATAGGCAAGGCATTTATTGATGTGTTCAAACGCGCCAGCAGCACCATTGCCGATGCGCGTTTTCTGGCGCAGGGCACGCTGTATCCGGATGTTATTGAAAGCGGGCAGGGATATGCACGCACGGCCGCCAACATCAAATTGCACCATAACGTGGGCGGCCTGCCGGCGGAATTGGGCTTTGAACTTGTTGAACCTCTGCGCGACTTGTTCAAGGATGAAGTTCGACGCCTGGGTGAGGTATTGGGCCTGCCGGAAAATATGGTGTGGCGGCACCCCTTCCCCGGTCCAGGACTGGCGGTGCGCTGCATTGGGGATATCACGCGCGAGAAATTGGCAATTTTACGGGATGCCGATGAGATTCTACTGGAAGAAATTGTGGCAGCGGGTTTGTACCGCTCCACAGCGCAGACATTCGCGGTACTGCTGCCAATTAATTCTGTTGCGGTCATGGGTGATGGGCGGGGATATAAGCCGGTGATTGCCTTGCGCAGTGTGGATTCCACGGATTTTATGACCGCGGACTGGAGTCGCATTCCTTATGACGTCTTGGCGCGGATCAGCAGTCGAATCGTCAATGAGGTTCGTTCTGTAAGCCGGGTAGTGTATGATATTACCAGCAAGCCGCCGGGCACCATAGAGTGGGAATAAGACTGCTGGAGTAATTCATGACCGCCAATACACCACCGCTGCATCCGCATGATATCGGGTTGCCGGCTTCGGTTGTGCGCAAGCGAAAGCACTTGCGCCGCATCGGCTATGTCATGCTGGCGGTTGCTGTGCTTACCGCCGGTCCGGGCTGGTACCTCTACGGGGTGTCGATCTGGGGTTCGCTGCATATTGGCCGATTTACAACTCTGCAGGCGATCGTGGCCTATTCCCTGCTGATTATTTCGAGCATCACGCTGGTGCTGGGATTATGGTATCTGCTTTTGGCCCAGGTGCGACGACTGGCGCACATGGTTGAAGACGGACAAGTAGATTCCAAGACCCTTAACTGTGCAAATTGTGGCTGGCCGCATGATTATCCGGACCGGTTTTGCCGCCATTGCGGCAAGCCGCTTGCTGCGGCAAAGCCCTGAAGGAAACTGGGGGTTCCGCGTAATATAGAACAGGCGGGTTGTTATCGGAACATTCACCATACTCTATGTTGAAAAATTCCACGCTATACAACTTGGCCTATCTGCTATTATAATCCCGGGTGTCGTTGAATCGTCGATATTTTGCAAGGAAATCTAAAATGCGGAAACAACACTTAGCGGCTTGGACCACTTTGGCGGTTTTGATGCTCGGCTTAACCGGCTGCGGCTATTTCATCAGCAGCACAGCGGTATTATCCAATCCGCAGAATTATTCGTCCTGGCGGGTACTGAAGGATGAGCCACAAACTTCTACTTTCGCCTCACTGATCAAATCCTCCGGCTTGGAATACGCCCTGAAAACCGCCGGCAATTACACTATTTTCGCGCCCACAAATGCAGCCTTTAAACAGTTGCCCAAAGGCACGTTGTCCCAGTTGACTAAATCCAGCAATCGCAATGAACTGCGGCCGCTGCTGTGGCATCATATCGCGCTATTTCAAATCAACGCATCCAGTGCACCCATGCAGAACATGGGCGACGGGCAGAAGGTCACCATCAGTTCCAATGGCCAAAAGCTGTTGATGATTGATAACGCCAAAATCGTCGGCGGCCCGATTTACACCCACGATGCAACGATCTATATGATTAATAAGGTGCTGATCCCTTTCACTGGAAAATAAGACGGTCGCGGAGTTTGGTGTTAGCTTATGCGGATCTTGATGGCACCCTGCTTTGTCGGGGTGCTAAACTAAACGGTTTTGGGATTCAAGGGGCGGAGAATATAGCCGTTATGTTTGGACGGGTATAAATCAGACTGCCACACCGGGCCAGGACGCTCGCAGATGATTAAACAACTCAAGATCGGAAATTTTCGCGGAATTCGCGCCGGAACGATAGATAACTTTTCTGCGTTGAATGTTCTGGTTGGGCCGAGTGGTAGTGGCAAGAGCACCGTCATTGACGCACTTTACCTTGCCGGATCGCCCAACCTGATCACGGCCCCACATCCCAATCAAACCTCGGTTAGTGAAATCACTACCCGTCGCGGTTCGGCTGGCCCCGCCTCCATGCCCGCATGGCTTTTATGGAAGTACGGCCGCGAGGGGAATGCGTTAATCGATCTAAACGCTAAATCCTTCGCCAGCCGAGCCATCGGGCTAAAATTAACAGGTCCAAACACGGCGCTGGAGGTTTCGGAGAAATTTGTTCGGGCCAACGCCGAATCCAACCCAGGGCGCTCCGCACCGGATCTTTTTTTTGAAGACCTCGGCGGGGTGCGGATTGTTTCGACCTTGAAAACATCTGCCAACGAACCGCAGACCGAGCAACTGCCCGATCTGTTCAGCGCCACCACCACGGCTGGGCAGCAGGACGAATTGGTGGACTTGCTGAAGAAAATTGATCCCAAGCTTCAGGGCCTGCAGATTCTGACCCAGCAGCAGCAACCTTTTTTGACACTGAAATACAGCGACTATGTTGTCCCGGTTGAACTTGCGGGCGATGGCGTTGTATCGCTGATCCGGTTTTGCATGAAGCTCACCGCCTATCCCGCCCGGACGCTGCTGATTGAGGAGCCGGAACTGCATTTGCATTACCGCGCCATCCAGATGGCGGCACGCGCCCTGTGGGGATCTATCCGGCAGGGAAAACAGATCGTCCTCACCACCCACAGCTTGGATCTTATCGATAGTCTGGTGGCCGAAGCAGCCGAGGACGCGCTGCCCAAATTAACGGTATTTCAGATGCGGTGTGATGGCGGAAGTCTGCGTGTCAATCCTGTGGCAGGCCCAGACGTGAAATTCCAGCGCATGGAGCTAGAGGCGGAGTTGCGCTGATGCATCGACTGATTTTGTGTGAGGGATACGACGACCGCTCTTTCCTTGCCGGTTTCCTACAACACCATTGCCAGTGCACCGAACCAGCGGCTGCGAAGCGCACACGGTCCAAGTACGGTAACGGTGCTTACGTTTTTTTTACAGCAGGGGGATCCCATGAAATACACGTCCTGCCCTGCGGAAGCGTCAGTCAAGTATTGCAATCCTTTAAAAACAACGTGCAGGCTGCCGCCTCCGGCGTCCACCCGGAGATCGACTGTCTAACACTCTTCACCGACCACGACACTCTACCGGACCGGCAGGAGTCTGGCGATGCAAATAGTGCACCGCCCTTGATTAAGCCTCAATCCATCAAAGGCCTTCTCGATAGAGCTGAAATCCAGTATCAGGAAAGCGCAAACGGAGATATTCCACAATGGCAGATCGAGAAAGCTGATAAATCTAAATGCGTAGTGGCTTTACTGCATGTGCGTACGCATGACGCAAACCTCCGCCTTGGATTGCCCTCCAAGCAGACGCTCGAACGCCTGGTCTGCCACGCCATCGCCAAAGCGCACCCGGACCGCGCTAAAACAGTTGGGGACTGGTTGGCTTCGCGACAAGATAAGTCGACACACACGGACCGGCAGGAAAGCAAGGAGCATGCGTATTCCTACCTTGCGGGCTGGTATGCGTCGGATGGCTGCGATTACTTCTTCCGCCATATTTGGGAGCAAGTGGAAACCAAGAAGCATCTGATCCAGGAAATGCGGGATACGGGAATTTTGCAAGCACTCGAGTCGATGGCAAGATAATTCCCGCCCGCCGTTCCCTAGCCTATTAACGCCACAGCCGTGCATTCATCACACCAGCATGGCCAACGGGTTTTCCAGGATGGTTTTAAGTTTGCTTAAAAATTCCGCGCCCAGTGCGCCATCTATGACTCGGTGATCCGCGGATAGTGACAGGGTCATCACTTGTGCCGGGACGACCTGGCCATTTTTTACAATGGGACGGGCTTCGGTGCCACCGATCGCCAAAATCGCGGCCTCGGGCGGATTGATGATCGCTTGGAATTCCCGGATGCCGTACATGCCCAGATTGCTGATGGTAATGGTGCCTCCGGTCATCTGATCGGCCTTGAGTTTGCGGCTACGCGCCAACTGCGCCAACTGCTTAATTTCTTCGGACATTTGCCGAATGCCCTTGGTTTGTGCATCACGAATCACCGGTACCACCAGG
>JAJZDN010000044.1 GCA_021805985.1 Planctomycetota bacterium
GCAAGGTCAATCTGGAGGCGATCGAGGCGCTGGGCCTGATGTACGTGACCCGCTGCGGGGCCGGCACTCTGGATGAACTGCTGGCGGAATTACCCAGCGATCAGTCGCCCGAACTGTGGGATCGCACAGGGCTGATGGAAATAGTCAAAGAGGGTAAACGGTATGTGATTGCCGGGGGACCGTGGCGGCAAGAGCGGGACCGACAGCGGCGTGAGGCCCGCATGACCAAGGCGGAAAGCGAACTTAAGGGAATGGCGGCGGTGGAGCGTAAGAAAGTCAGTGCGCAAAAACTGGCCAGTCAGGTGGGGCGGATGCTGCAACGGCTTAAGGCCCACAAGTATTTCAATTACGCGGTGGATGAGAAAGGGCAGTTGCAATGGAGTCACCGTCAGGATTTAATCCACGCCGAAGCCCAACGCGACGGCCTTTATCTCCTGCGAACCAATGCCCCGGCCCCACAGATACCCGACGCGGGAGTGGTCGCACATTATAAGAACCTTCAGGAAGTTGAAGACGCCTTCTGCCATTTGAAAGATTATTTGCGTGTACGGCCGGTATTTCATTACCGCCCTGATCGCGTGCGCAATCATGTGCGGATTTGTTTTCTGGCCTACTGGCTAAGCGCCAAGCTCGGGGCCCAATGGCGGCTGAAAGGTCAGGCCATCGAAGTGCATAATTTGCTGCGGCAATTACAGACCATCCGGCTGGGGCGTCTGGAGGTGAACGGTAAAAGTCTGAAAATCAAGGTCACCCGCGTTCCCAAAGGCCTCAATGCCATTCTCGGTAAACTGGGGTTGCTGGAACTCTTTGCCCAGCCGCCGGCTTGGGCGCCGGGTTGAATGTAGCAAGTGCATCACTGCGGAAAGGCCGTAAATCAATGCTTTTCGCTCATGTCAGGGGGAAGTCAGGATAATGCCGCCTTGGATGCGATTCGATGGTTCGCAATCAATCCATTGAATAATACTGTGCTGGCGCAAGGGATTTTAACCGATTCGAACAATTCATTCTATTACGGCTCAATCGCCGTAAGTACTACCGGCGCTATCGTAATTGATTTTGCTGAAAGCGGTGCATCGCAGCACATCAGCACCTACCTCGCAACCGGGACGTTCAACGGGACGAGCGTCGCGATGGGGACCCCGACGTTGTTGCGTGCCGGCACAGGGATCTATGTGCAGCAGAATTTGGCACCAGGTGCCGCAGCGCGTTGGGGAGATTACAGCACGGTTCAGGTTGACCCGAACAATCCCAGCGAATTCTAGAGATTCCAGGAATTGCCCAACGGTATCAATCAAAATCAATGGGATACACAAATTACAGCCATTGACCCGCCCGGTGGTATCGGTGCGACGGTTCCGGAACCGGGCGTATTGTCGATTCGTCTACTGGGGGCCGCGCCGCTGCTGTTAACATTGCGGCGGCGCAAGGTTGGGAGTTAAATTAACATCCAGCCATGAAGGGAGTGCGCGTGGCGACACCGCGCCTGTAAAGTCTGCGCCTTGTGCCGCCGGCACCCTGTCGATCATCGCCTGAAGCCCCTTGACCACGCCGCCGTTTCTTGACGCCGAGTCCGTGTCCGCATGATAAAAAGTGGTACAGGAATTGATAAAAAGTGGGACTTCCAATTCCATTGAAATAGTGTCATAGTGTCCTTGTTGATAAAAGTCGTGTCTGGATTTTCGGGGCCGGGGCAAAACCCAAAACGTGGCCGCCTGCGGTGAAACAACGGAGACGATTAAATCAGTTTTGGCGTTGTCCCACTTTGTGTATTTGTTACGTTGTTGTTGTTTTGTTTCAGGAGTAAGAGACATGTTTTCATTCACTTTCAAGTCACAGCGGAGTATCGGAATTCTTTCGGCGGGAGCGGCGGCGGCTTTACTGCTGACCGGACTGGGCGTTTCCCATGCAGTGGCGAGTAATCTGCTATGGAATCCCGGCCAGAGTGCGACGGGGGGCACCAATGGCTCCGGCACGTGGAACGGCACCGCCAATTGGTACGACTCAACCGCCGCCACCAATCCGGTCGCATGGGCCAATGGGGACGGGGCTTATTTCGGTGCCGGTACCGGCGGCAGCGGTGCCTATACTGTAACGTTGGGCAACAGCAGCGGTACCTACAGCACCACCAATCTGGGGGTTAATAATTCGGGTAACGCTTATGTGCTCGATGGCGGCGGTGGAACCATCTCCGGCAGCGGAGAGCTGTTGGCCAATGACAATTTTACGCTGCAACATGTCACCCTCAATGCGTATAAAACGATCGTAGTAAATAGCAACACCGGCACTACTGCCAGCACATTGAATATCAATAGTGGTGCTACCGTTACGATGGCCGGTGCCAGCAACCTGTTTCTTAGTGATGCGACCAGTGGTGCCAGCGGTACCACGGGGACGGTCAATGTCAATGGAGGTTCGCTTACGGTACAGGCGATTACCGTTGCGGCCAATAGCATTAAACAGACCGGAACTTTAAATATTAACAGCGGCATGGTGACCACGACCGCCATCGCCGGGATTACCAGCAAGAGCGCTACGACGGTAGGTTCTCCAACCGTGGTGAATCTCAACGGCGGTACCCTCAACACGACCTGGATTACCGCAACAAACCACGGCAACGTTGTCATGGATTTCAACGGCGGCACGTTGCAATCCCACAATAGCGGAGGAATTGGTGCTGCCAGCAGTGCCTATACAATCCCAACGAATCTCAACGTGCAGGCCGGCGGTGCCATCATTGATTCCAATGGACACACGTATTGGCTCCAAACGCCGCTGCTGCACGATGCCGCTTTAGGCTCAACACCGGATGGCGGCTTGACTGTTATGGACAGCAAGGCCACCGGTTCGCAGACGACTTCCTATGTAACGCTGCAGGGAGCCAACACCTATACCGGTGCAACCGTGGTGCAAAGCGGCGGCAACCTGGTGTTGGCCGGGGCGGCGAGCGCTGCAAATTCCGCTGCACTCGCGGCGGCTTCGATTGCCAATAGTTCCGCGGTGACGATCAATTCCGGCGGGGTACTGACGCTGGCCAACAATGCCGCAGCAACGCAGGTAAATGCTCTGAATATCCGCGGCGGCACTCTCACGTTCGAGTTGAACAGCAGCCAGGCGCCGAGCTTGTCGATCGGCAGCGCCGCGAATGTCAGTGGCGTCAACAATATCAATATTTTTGCCCTTGCCGGCACGTCATCGTTTACCTACGGCACGTATAATCTCATTACGGACAGTTTGGGCGGACTGTCCGGCGGAACCTTCCAATTCACAGGCGGCGGGCAGACCGCCGTAGCCGGGCCGCTCTCCGGCGGCAAGAGCTACCTGCTGACGTTGGGAAGCACCGATACAGCCGAAACATTGACTGTCAGTGCTGTGCCCGAGCCGGCCACCGTGGGCCTGTTTGCCATGGGAGGTGTTGCGCTGCTGCTGTTGGGGCGGAAACGTAAGGCCCAAATTTAATTGCAACACAGTTACAATGTATCGCAGAAGTGCAAGAAGGCCGCGAGAGTTCATGGCCTTCTTTTTTTTCAGTGTAAATTTTTGGCGGCACACGAATGTCGGCCCGAACATTTGCAAATGCAACGCAACAGGAAATAGAATTTGGCCCGCACGGCGTCCGTGGCCACGGCCAAATTGATAGATCATCCAGGAGTTTACGTTCTTATGCGTTTTAAATCCTCTATAGTTTTTCGCGATTCTTCCCGGATCGCCGCACTGGCGATCAGCATTGCCGCATCGATGGCATTTCTCCGCTTAACCACCGCAGCCAACCTGATGGGCAACCCTGATGGATCCGCCAAGGTCGGAGCAACCGTCGCGCGGCCGACCCTCGCCGGTGAATATTCGCCCATTGGTCTGTCGCCTGCGCAGATCAATGCGCAGGCACAACGTCTGCTGGAGAAAATGACGCTGCCGGAAAAAGTGGCCCTGCTTTCCGGATACCGTCCCGCCAAGGCGACACATTCCATCCCGCGGCTTGGTATTCCCGCCATTCATGTCAGCGACGCCACTCTGGGCGTGGTAGATTGGGGCAGGTCTACGGCTTATCCGGCAGCGCCTTGTTTGACCGCGGCATGGAATCGACACCTGGTTTACCGCGAGGGGCGGCACATCGGGATTGATGCGCGGGCCAAACACGTGGGAATGTTGCTGGGGCCGGGGGTCAATATTCTCCGGGAGCCGCAGAACGGGCGCAGTTTTGAATACATCGGCGGAGAAGATCCATTTTTAGCGGCACAACTGGTAGTGCCCTATGTGCGAGGGCTGCAGTCGGAAGATGTCGTGGCATGTACCAAGCACTTTGTGGGCAATGAAATTGAAACCCAGCGCCCCAGCATCAATTGCATTATCAGCCGCCGCGCGCTGGAGGAAATTTATCTGCCGCCATTCCGTGCTGCGGTGCGACAGGGGCATACCTGGATGATTATGGCGGCCTGCAATCGTATCAACGGTGAATACGGCTCGGAAAGTCATTTTCTACTGACGAATATCCTGCGTGATAATTGGGGATTCCAAGGTGTCACCCGATCGGATGCGGGATGTGTCTACAGCACGCAGGGGAATCTTCGCGCGGGGCTGAATATGGAAATGCCGAAGACCAATAAATATTCGTTACCGGCCATAAGCAGTCTGTTGAACCATCACAAGATTTCTATCGCATTGATTAACCGCCGGGTACTGCCAATTCTTCGCATGATTGTCGCGATGGGTTTTAATGATTCCGCCAATCCATTTAAACACCTGCCGGCGGATACCGCGGGCGATACCGCTGTGGTCAATGACATCGCGGCGGAGGGGACGGTGCTGTTGAAGAATCGTGATCACATTCTCCCGCTCAATCCGGCACGGCAAATTCAAGTGGTATTCATCGGGCCTTGGGCCACGCGCGTTGTAACCGGCGGCGGCGGCAGTTCCCATGTCCCACCTTCCGTGGTTCCGTCATTAACTTTATTTAACGCAGTCAAACAGGTGGCGGGCCCCAATGTTCATCTGGCCGCCGTGCCATGGGACGACACGTACAAACAATTCTGGGGCCGTGGAGTGCTCACCACGCCGGATGGGCGGCCCGGAGTCGTGGCGGATTATTATGGCAATGGCCGCTTCAAGGGAAAACCACAGCACGTGCAACAGCAAAATATCTCCCTGAACCCACCCACGGCGTTAAGCCGCAATACTTCGGATGGCCCGCGTAACAGCCGCGCTGCGAATCTCATTCAAGTGCTTACCAGAATGACGCATCAGGCCCATATCGGCAAAAAGCCAATCAGTGTGATATGGAAAGCGGCAATTCATCCCACCCGCACGGGCGCTTACAGTTTTATCTGCGCCGTCAATGGTTCGGCAGAGGTTTATTTGAATGGTCGAAGGATTATTGATTTGTGGCTGCCGTTCTGGCAAAGACCTTTCCATCCACTTAAAGGGGCTTTGACAACCGTGCGCCTTCACGCCGGAAAAACGTATCAGATTCGCGTGGTGTACCGCAGCTTTATTAACAAACCCGCGATCATCGGCTTTGGCTGGGTGCCAAGGAAAGCGGTGCATTTTTTTACCTCAACCCAACGCCGCATGATTCGCCATGCCGGTGCGGTCATTGCCTGCATGGGATTTAATCAGACCATCCAACGGGAACAGGCCGACAGGCCTTATAACCTTACGGGTCCGCAGAACGAATATCTGCGCGACGCTTCTCTATTGAATCCACATACCATCGCAGTGGTTTATGCCGGGGCAGGCGTAGGCATGGAAAAATGGATCCATCATGTGGCGGCCCTGTTATGGGGATGGTATCCGGGACAGACCGGTAATATGTCAATTGCTAAAATAATTTTTGGAAAAATTGATCCCAGCGGCCATCTGCCTGACTCGTTCAGTCGTTATGCGCGCGATGAGGCTGCTTATCACCATTTTCCGGGTTATCCCGGCGTATTCAACCACCGCTGGTATGCCGAGCCGCGTTATGCTGGTTTTCCCGATGGGGCCGCCGCGCGTTGTAAATTTGTGGAGGGTATTTATGTCGGCTATCGCTGGTACGATTACAAGCATATCCGTCCTTTGTTTCCCTTCGGATTTGGACTTTCTTATTCGACCTTTTCACTTCGTGATCTGACCGTGCGTTCCCGTGGGGCCGGTCCGCAGCGGATGATCACGGTGCATGTAACGGTAACCAATACCGGGCGACGCGCCGGTGCGCAAGTCGTCCAGTTATATGTGCATCCGCCACAGGGCGGAACAACCAATCGGGTGGTTCAAAAACTCGAAGGCTTCCAACGTGTGGAGTTGAATCCCGGTCAAAGTCGGACTGTGGCGATGCTATTGAACTGGAGGGCATTTGCCTGTTTTAACAGCCGAACCAATGCGTGGGTCGTGCCGCCCGGTCATTACACCATCGCCGTGGGAACCTCCAGCCGCGATGAACCCTTGCGCCAGGTTGTCCGCCCATAACATGAGCCAACGTGGCCGAAATAGTGCTTGATCCGCTGCCACATTGCGGCTGATGCAGGCATTAAATTGATTAAAAGTGGTACAAACTTTGATAAAAAATGAGACTTCCATTTCAGATACAAAGGTCTATAGTCATGTATAGCAAATTGGCGCGTTGGTGCTCATGATTGTCGAATCGGACAACTTGTTTGAAAAGGTAAGTTATCGCAGCACCGGGCGTTCTGGTCGGTCCTGTTGCAGTCCATGATGCCTGAGGTTCTAAAAGGAGTGTCTTTATGAATCGTTACATATTCAAGAATGTTTCAGATGCCTATCGTTCGATGCAGCGGCGGAGTTTGAGAGAAAACCAAAGCGCGCGGGCAGGTCTGCGCCAGGCCTCGAGGAAGGGATTTACCCTCATTGAATTGCTGGTGGTAATATCCATCATCGCGCTTTTGATCAGCCTGCTTTTACCCGCCCTGGCCCGCGCGAAGTATGTGGCGGAGCAAGTTGTTTGTTCGTCAAACTTGCGGCAGTTGGGGCTGGCCATGCACGAATACGCCAATGAATACAATGGTACCTATCCCCTCAATGCCTCGTTTATGAATCCGATGGGTGGATTTCGGTGGCCAGTAGCTCCGGCTGTATATCCCGGTTGGGGATTTGCGATGCTTTACAACGAATCCTTTGGTATTCGGGGCGGCAGTATGATTCCCACAACAATTCGCCCGGGAATTTTGACCCCCAACCTGAAGGGCATTTCCCTGCTTTTCTCCACGCAACCCGGAGTGATCAGCCAGCCGGATCAGGTAATCGCCAGCGGCCCTAGATCCTTTTTTGTTCCTACCACGGGATATTTGAAACAATGGAATTTTTCCTCCGGCTATTGTTATTGGGTGGATCGTGGAACGGGCGGCAATGTTCCGCTGGGCCACAATTCCAGCACCGTCGGATCGGGCATCCCTCAGGGGTATAGTGCGGCATACGATCTTTCAGCTATCATTAACCAGCCCACAAGGATCACCTCATGGTCCTATTTTAATACCAATACCTCGCACATGCCCGCGGAAAACGCTTTGGCAGGTCCGGGTGCGATATTAGCTTCGGACATTGCAGTGATGACCGATCCGTCAGGCACGATGGGGCAAATGGCAAACTGGGGTCCTGTTGGCGGTGCTCTCTCGGGATTAGCCCCGGTTTCCAACCACGTGGATATTCCCAATAACAACTATCTGCCGGAAGGTGTCCATGATCTGTACAATGATGGATCTGTATCATGGCAAGGAATGGCCAAAGTAAAAGTTCATTACTACAACGGCTATAATTATTACGCTTGGTAAATCACAGCGCCCAGGCAATGGCATTCCGTCGGTCCGTCATTGCTGAGATAGCCGGAAGTAAATTCTCGTTTCGGAAGTCAAATCCGGTTGAATGTTTTTTCTCCGAGGTGAAAATTGAGCATGGTGATGGCTTGTACCCCACCGACTGCGTAATGCGACAATCGTTGATGAAGGCTTGCTCTCGAGCTGGCGCGCCGAGGTTGAAATGTCCGGATCCTTTCTTCCAGTTTCGCTTGGCCGCAATATCCTGGCGGTTATTCTTTCCTGCATTTCAGTTCTTTTAACTTTGACGGCGACCGTTGCGGCAAGTCCAAGAGTAATTTCTGTCTGGCCTGCGTTTGTTTTCTTTGCGCGTGATGACAAAACTGTACACCATCAGGTTGCCGGACAATTTTACGCGGCGCTGCGACGCGATGGTGTGCCCGTTAAGCTTGTTGAGTTCAAGCATGGCAAGCATGGTTTTGGCTTGGGAAGGAAAGGTACGGATACCACGCAATGGCCCCGCGATTGTTTCCGCTGGCTCAAGCAAATAAATGTTCTCTCGCACTACGGCCTCAGGTGGTAAACCAGCAGACTCATGGAGCGTCCTGCCCCGGCCCTTGGTACCTTGGCCGAGTCCGAGATGGGAATATAAAAAACCCTGGAGGAGAAGGCCTCGATGTGCCTCCTGTGGTTTATTTCCTTGCGATAATAATTGGTACAGCTTTGATAAAAAGTGGGACTTCAATACAGGGAAAAAATATGTATGGTCTACTTAATAGACATGGTGCTCGCCGGCACATCCGGTCGGCGAGTCAATGAGTCGGATTAACCGCCGCCGCCCGGGGTTTGTCGAGTGACTTTCTTGGCTCAGCGGCACATTCAGAACAGGAGAAGTTTATGAAAGATCACGGAATTCAAAAACGCAGCAGTGAAGGTTTTACGCTTATTGAGCTGTTGGTGATAATATCCATTATCGCGGTTCTCATTGCGTTGCTGTTGCCGGCGTTGGCTAGAGCAAAAAGTTTGGCACAGCAGATCGTGTGCGCGTCAAACTGACAGCTTGGCATTGCCATGCAGGAATACGCCAACGAATATCAGGCGTACCCTCCGACCAACGATAATATGTTGCCCTTCGGTGGATTTCGCGCCAGCAATGCACGCAATGGTGTGGCCCAATGGGGGGGGGCGCAGCTTTACAACGGATCCTTTGGTGTCGTAGTCAAAAGATAGTGAATGTCCGCCCGGGTATTCTTACGCCAAATGCACAAGGTATTGGTATGCTCTTTTCCACGGAGCCGGGATTGAAATTCACCGAAAGAAATCAGTTGGATCCGCCGTCAAAATATTTTGATGCGTCGACTGGTCTGTGCAATTATTGGGCCTGGTACTCCGAATACTGCTGCTGGGTGGATCGCGGTACGGACATGTCGCCCGGTGCAACAATTCCGGAAGGTTACAGCATGGCTTACGACATGCGATCCGTTGAACTCAAAGGGATCAGGAATCCTGACTACGCCAGCTGGAAATTTTATAATAACTACACCACAATCCACATGCCGGCGGAAAATCCCCAGTCAAATCCCGGCTCGCTTTTAGCGTCGGACGTGGCGATTATGACGAATCCAACCGGGACTGTGGGTGCTTCGGTGCAAGCTTCAAATACGCTGGGGTCATCTTATATACCGGCCTGTAATCATGTGGATACACCCAATAATAACTACCTGCCGGACGGCGAGCATGAACTGTACAATGATGGATCGGTTTCCTGGGTGCCGATGTCTCATATAAAGGTACGTACCCTTGAGGCCACATTGAGTACGAGTTTCTATTTTGCCTGGTAATCTGTTAGTAGTTGAATGATCGTCTTGCATTAATCCTACAGGAGTCACCGATGAAACCTATCTCTGGTCTTGCAATGCTCATGCTGGTTATCCTTGGCGTTGGCCGTGTCGCGTCTGCGGCCCATCCATTTTTTCTGAAAAATGGAGATCGCGTCTGTTTTTATGGTTACAGCATTACAGCCCAGCGCTATTACACCACGGATGTGGAAACGTATGTTTTAACGCACTATCCAGACCTGAAAGTTAACTTTGTGAATTCCGGCATTGGCGGAGACCGCGTTACCGGCGGCTGGGCAGGACCGATTGATCTGCGGCTTAAACGGGATGTATTTCCTTTCAAGCCCAATGTCATTGTCTACCTGCTGGGTCAGAACGACGCCGGCTATAAACCTTATGCCAAGCGCGCATTCGATATTTACCGGCGCGGTTTGGCACATATTTTGCATTCGCTGCGATCCCATCTGCCCAACGTTCGCATTGTGCTTATCAACTCAACACCGTGGGATGATTTTACCCATCCACCGGGGTTCATGCTCGATCCAAAGGCCAAGGGCAGCTATAACGACGTGCTGATCCGCTATGGTCAATATAACCGGCAACTGGCGAAACGTGACCATCTGTTTTGGGTTGATTTCAATGCCCCGCTTGTCGCCGTACTCAAGAAAGCTGCAAAAATAAACCTGGACCTGGCCCGGGCGATTATACCGGGACGAATTCACCCTTCCGCGGCGGGTCATCTGGTTATGGCGCAAACACTGCTGAAGGCGTGGGGAGCACCCGCGACGGTTACGTCGGTACGCATCAACGCGGCAGACAAACATGTTGGAAAATCAGTCAATACCAAAGTAAGCGGCGTTGCTGATACCCAAGGCACACTGTCCTGGCGGCAAATGGATGGTTCTCTGCCGATGCCGGTTATGTCGCTGCATGACAAATGGCCGCTGTTTGCACCCCAGGGGCTTTGGCCCGCCCGTACTCCGAATTATAAATACACCAACCCCGCCACAGCTCTGGTAGTCAAGGAGTGTGCATTTTACCACGCCCTGGATCGTGAGACTTTACGGGTGAGGCATCTAAGTGCCCCCAAATACCAATTGCGGATTGACGGGCAGGCCGTAGGCACGTTCAGCAGTACGGATCTGGCCCACGGTATTAACTTAGCCAGGCTTTCAACTCCGATGATGACGCAGGCCTACCGGGTTCTGGCACTGGCCTGGCAACGTACGGAGGTGCGATTTGCGGGTTGGCAGCAGGTGCAACTTCCTATGGCAAATATTTTTCACCGTCCGACATTCTTCCATGCCCCCAAGGGGCCGATCTTCCCGGTCGACACGCAGTCAAATCCGGCGGCCCGCGTAGCGGTTCAGAAAATTATGCGCGGATTTTCCGCCTTGGAGCGTGTGGTGGACGCGGCGGAGCACCAGGCCGCGCAACCTGTTCCGCACCATTACACGTTGGTTCCGGTGGGTGGATGAGCGCAATCATCGGTAAAATCCGGTTTCCAAAAGCTGAAAGCTGGGCAGGCCGGTTATTTTGATAAGAAGTGGGACTGCCAATTCCATTGAAATAGTGTCATAGTGTCCTTGTTGATAAAGATAAAAGTTGTGTCTGGATTTTCGGGGCCGGGGCAAAACCCAAAACGCGGGTGCCTGCGGTGAAACAAGAGAGATGATTCACTCAGTTTTAACGTTGTCTCTCTTTGTGTATGTGTCACGTTGTTGCTGTTTTTTTCAGAAGTAAGAGACATGTTTTCATTCACATCACAATCACGTAGAAGTATCGCAATTCTATCAGCCGCCACAGCGGCGGCGCTGATCATCGCCGGTTTGGGCGTTTCCAGCGCAAGCGCAACAATAACCACGCTGAATTGGGATGTGGGTCTGACCGGGACCGAGGGAAGCAACGGCAATGGTACATGGGGCGCTACTACCGCCAATTGGTCTGATGGGACATCGGATGTAGTTTGGAACAGCGCCGATGCGGCGGGATTTACCGCTGTCGGCAGTGGAACGTACAGCGTTTCCGTAGCAAATGGCATTACAGCGGTTGGCCTGACCGTCGGAAACAGTTTGGCCGCGTCGCCGGCGGCAAGTAACTACACATTTGAAAGCGCCGGGACCGGGTCCTATACGCTCACCGATTCGGGAGTCCTCGGGATTAAAGGGGGCTCGGTTACCCCGCGGAACCTCACCATCGATAACACCAGTTATAACAACTACAATGCCTCCGGTATTTCGGAAGCGTACACCGCCGCACTGAACATCGGAGCCGGCGGCTTGACTGGCATATTCCGATTTAGCAACGGTTTTGACACGGGCACGCTCACGGTTGGCACCAATACCTACACGGGGACGTTGAATAACACGGACACGGCTGAAACCCTGACGGTCAGCGCTGTACCTTAGCCTGCTACGTTTGGATTCTTTGCCCTGGGTGCCATTGGCCTGGCGCTGGCTGGTCGCAAACGGACGAACCTCCGGGGAGTTTAAATTCGTTTTTCAGACGGAACCGCTCCGGAATGGGTATTTTATTGAGAGGCAGGTCATTTTGTCGCCACCGATATCGGCCCGTTCTAATAAAAAGTGGGACTTCCGTGAGGGGGACGTTGATGTATAGTGATAAATAGCAAATTGGTATTTTGGCGTTGACTGACGGATGCGGGTGAATGCATCCAAAAATAAAAAATTGAAGTATGAAACGACCGGGGTAGCGCGTTCCGGTGTTTAGTATTCCCTGGTGCGGGCGATAGCCCGAAAGGAGAATTCTATGAACTGTCATACATTGAATCAGCGGTCGGGCGACGAGGTTTGGAACCGGAAGGCGGAGCCTCGGAAAAACTGCCGCAGCGCGTCGGGATTTACCCTCATTGAATTGCTGGTGTTGATCCAATGTAAAAGCTCGTCTTGACGCAAATGACGGGTTGTATTTTGCTTGGTGACAACGCCTTTTGCCGGTCTTCCGCGGGTGTGGCGGCATCGGCGCACCGGCGCTTGTTGATGTGTGGACGGGGAGTGAATCCCTGTCGGTGTGAGCTGCTCTGTGGATTCGCTCGTCCCCTCTTTGGCCGGGACTGCAGTTTCTTGACGCCGGGTCCCTGTCCGCATGCTTAAAAGTGGCACACGATCAGATTAAAAGTGGTATTCCCGTTTCCCCTTCGGCGGTATAAACTCTCACCGTGATACGCCTTGGGAAATCCTATGTGATCGCCCGGCGGCGGTATACCGGGTAACGGCTTGATCGGCTTTATGGGCGATGATCCGCGATGGTGTCACTGCGGCGAAGGCTCGGGTTTTATTTCTCTTCATAAGGACGTATGTATGTCAGATCCAGTTACCGGTAATGTCAAAAATTGTGCTGTGAATCGCCGGGTGTTTATACAGGCTGCGGCACTGGCCGGGGCCGTCGGAACCATCGCCGCGCAGGGCCGCTCCGAAGCTGCCCGGCCGCGGCGCCAGGTCGGCATATCTGATGCCGCCTACCGGCGTGCGCGGCGGCGAGCGGAAAAAATCGTGGCCGGAATGACGTTGGCGGAAAAGGTCGAGCAGGTTAATAATCCCGGTGCCCAGGGGCCGTGCAATGGAACCAACGGCATTCCCGCCATCGCCCGACTTGGGTTGCCACCCTATAACTATGCGTCCGATGAAGGGTTGCATGGATTGGTCGATCCGTTTGTGGCAACGTCGTTCCCGCAGCCGCTGGCCATGGCCTGTTCATGGAATCCGGATCTGGCTCTGCGTGTCTATACGGCTGTATCCGATGAAGCCCGAGCCTACCACAAGAAAGAAAAGTGGGGACTAAGTTTCTATTCGCCTCAAACGCTGAATCTGCACCGAGACCCGCGCTGGGGACGTTGTGAAGAAGCACCGGGAGAAGACCCCTGCCTGGCCGGAACCTGGGCGGTGCAGGTGGTTCGCGGCATGCAGGGTGATGATCCCAACTATCTGAAGACCACGGCGTGCGCCAAGCATTTTATATGCAACAATACCGATGATGATCGGCAACGTGTGTCCGCATCCGTCGACGCGCGGAGCTTCTGGGAGTATTACACGCGCGCCTATCAGGCCTGCGTGCTGGAAGGTGATGTTTTTACGTTCATGGGAGCGTATAACGCGATTAATGGCATCCCATGTTGTGGCGACCGCTTCCTGCTGACTGATCTGCTGCGGAAGCGGTGGGGATTTCGCGGCTATGTAACATCGGATAATCCCGCAGTGTTTAACATTTATGATCCGCACCACTATGTTGCAACCCGGCCGCAGGCCGCGGCGTTGGGTATTCAGGCCGGTTGTGACCTGATTCGTTTTACAGGACGAAAGGCCGACCTGACGGACAGCTTACCCAAAGCGGTAGCTTTGGAACTCCTGAGCGTTTCGGACCTTGATCGGGCCATCACCCGTCTGCTGACGGTGCGTATTCTCCTGGGAGAAATGGATCCGCCGGAAAGTGTTCCGTACAATCGCATCCACTTTGATGTGGTGGATTCACCGGCCCATCAGGCCCTGGCCCTGGATGCTGCCCGGCAGTCGATTGTACTATTAAAAAACCAGCGGAACTTTCTGCCGTTGGACAAGTCCAAATTATTAAATGTCGCGGTGATCGGCCCTACTGCCGGATTCCATCTCGGGGGTTACAGTGGTCGGCCATCGGTGCGTATTTCACCTTACCAGGGCATCGCCGCCGCTCTGGGGGTGACGGTGCATAATCATGATGGACAACTCTGGCCGGACGAGCTTAAGAGCGTGCAGGCCGGCGTTCAAACACAAACTTCAAGTGAAGGCGGAAAGAACATCTGCCGGATTGATAACGGTTCATGGCTGGAATATAAGCCGCAGGATTTTACAGGTAAAAATCGCATTGCGATCCGAATGGCCGGTATGGGTGCCCGGGCGATGGTGCGGGTTCATATTGACAGCCTCGATGGCCCGCAAATTGCCGCGTTGCATGTGCCGCACACCGGAAATTGGCAAAGATGGAGCACCATATCGGCCCCCATCAGCGGCATCACCGGGAAGCACTCGGTGTTCTTCAAATTCACCGGTAAAAGTACCGGTCCGGGCAAAGGACTGTGCAATGTGGAGTGGTTCCAACTGCAACCCTTGACCTCCGCAGCGTCAGCACAAAGCCGCCCGGGTCATCCCACGGTGGTGTACCATCCGGGATGCAGTGTCACCGGCCTCAAGGATGAAATGCTGTTCGCCCAGGCCGTGGCCGCCGCGAAGGCGGCTGATGTGGTCATCATGGTTTGCGGCGTAGATCAAAGCGAGGACCGTGAAGGGTATGACCGCAAGGATATCCAGCTTCCCGGCGTGCAGCATGACCTCATTAAGGCGTGCTTTCAGGCCAACGCCAATACCGTCCTGGTGCTCAACAGCAACAATACGGTCGCGGTGAATTGGGAACAGGAAAATCTTCCCGCGATTGTGGCTGCGATTTTCGGCGGGCAGGCCCAGGGAACCGCCATCGCGGATGTACTTTTCGGTAACTATAACCCCGGCGGCAAGACGTGCTGTACGTGGTATAAATCAGTGGATCAGTTGCCGCCGTTCCACAACTACGACATCATGAAGGGCCGCACGTACATGTATTTTGAAGGTGAAGCTCTGTATCCGTTTGGCTACGGATTAAGCTACACGACGTTCCACTACAGCGATATGAAGATTTCATCCTCCGAGCTTTCACCGGGTAAGAGTGTCAAGGTATCGTGTAAGATCACCAATACCGGTTCACGCGCTGGTGCGGAAGTAGCGCAATTCTATATTGTCTCGCCAAAGTCGCCGGTCAAGCGTCCGGTTAAACAGTTGGTGGGATTCATGCGCATAGAGCTTAAACCCGGCGAAACGCGCGCCATGACATTTGAATTGCCGTACAATGCGCAGGCGGTGTGGTACTGGCACGAAAGCGACCGAAAATTTGTCCTGCAACCGGGAGTAGTGAAGGTGTTGATCGGCAGTTCCTCGGCGGACATTCATTTGCACGGCGAGGTTGCATTGCAACGCTGCAATTCTTCATCGCTGGGCGGCCCGGAAACACTGCGCACAACGGCGTGTTCTGTGTCGTAAAGGGAATACTGCCGTCGGACGCCTCACGGGAGATATTCGTTCAAGAGAAGTATTTGTATGTCCATTACTTCAGAAGACCCGGATACGTTATCTTGGGACACACATGTCCCGGGACTCGGCGCTATCATTTTTGCAGTGTGCGCCGCCGCTCTGGCGGGTCTGTTGTTTGGCTATGACACCGGCGTGGCTTCGGGAATACAGGGATACCTGCAATCTTATTTTCATTTAAGTGATACGCAACTGGGTTTTGCAATTGCCAGTCTGGAACTCGGCTGCGTGCCGGGAGCGCTGTTCTCCGGGAGTCTGGCCGACCGTTTTGGCCGTAAAAAAATGCTGATTGTCTGTGCGGTGCTATTCGCGGTTTCGGGCGTGCTTTCGGCGATACCGCGATCCTTCACCGAACTAATTCTGGCCCGAATCATCGGCGGCCTGGCCATCGGCGCTTCTTCGATGATAGCCCCGGTTTATATTGCGGAAATAGCCCCCGAACGCCATCGCGGCCGGCTGGGATCGTTATTTCAGCTCGGTATTGTCATCGGAATTGCCGGGGTTTATTGGGTCAATTACTGGATCGTCAGCGCGGGCCGTCAGGCCCGAATCGGACCGGCAATCGGTATGACCTGGAACCAGACCACGGGTTGGCGCTGGATGCTGGGGTCGGAAACTTTGCCGGCCATTATTTTTCTGCTGATGATATTGGCCGCACCGGAAAGCCCGCGCTGGCTGGTGATTAATAATCGTGAGGAAGACGGCCGGGACATTTTAAGACGCTTCATCGGTGCAGACGGGGCGGATCGCGAGATCCAATCGGTCAAAGAAACGGCATCGCATGAGGAAGGCAGGTTTTCGGAACTCTTTACTGCCCGCTACCGCCTGCCCTTGATTATCGGATTATTTCTGGCCATTTTCCAGCAGTTCAGCGGCATTAACTCAATCATTTATTATGCCCCGCGGGTGTTCGAGGCGGCAGGGGTAACGGCGGGTCATGCCTTCGGTTTTACCGCGATCATGGGAACCGCAAAATTGCCGGCGATTTTTATTGCTTTTTCACTGGTAGATAAGGCGGGAAGAAAAATACTCCTGGCCATTGGAACGGCGATTCAGGTGCTGGCGCTGATATCCGTGGCGGCAATATTTCACGTGGCTGATCGTGTCGTGACGCCCACATTGGTGCAGGGAAAACTTATGCCTGTCAGCACCATCCACTTCAGTCACAGTCAAGTGTGGATTCTCCTTGGTTGTATCGTAATATTTTGTGTTGCCTTTACCATGGCGATGGGGCCGCTGGTGTGGATTATCATCTCGGAAATATTCCCGGCACGCATTCGGGGCCGAGCGGCATCGGTGTGTGTTGTGGCCCTGTGGCTGGCAACATTTGTCGTGGCGCAGAGCTTCCCGATGCTGAAGTCCGATGTGGGTATGTCAGCGACCTATCTTATCTATGCCGGCTGTTCACTGATAACTTTTCTTTTTGTGGTTCTGGTGCTGCCCGAAACCAAAGGCCGGACGCTTGAACAGATAGAATCGTATTGGCGCACCCGGCGCGAAAAGCAGCCGTTCCGGAGTTCCGGTAATACATAAAACGTGGGGTAAAAGGCGTGAGTCATGATAAATATAGCCCTGGTCATTGATGCACTCGGAAGTTATGGAAGCGGCCTGCTGCGCGGGATATCACGTTTTGCGCACACCCACCCCAACTGGACCGTGGAATATGAACCCTGGATGGAGGAAGAGAATTTGCCGCGATGGCTGTTTCGCGGCAAATTTCATGGGGTGTTGTGTCGAATTAGAAATCCCCGTCAGTTTGCGTCACTGCGGCGTCTGCGCGTGCCGATCGTTGATCTGGGATCCCTCGAGCCGCCCAATGGGATTGCCAATATTCACTCCGATCATCAGGCCATTGCAGAACTCGCTGCGGATCACCTGATGCAGTGCGGTCTGCATACCTTCGCCTATTGCGGTTTTGAATCGCAGCAGGCATCGGAACGACGTGCCGCGGCATTTCACGCGTATATGTCTGAAAAAGGTTTCGACCCGCGGGTCTTTATCAGTCCAAGCCGACGGGGGGGCGGTGCGCGGCGCTCACCGGGCTGGCGATCCAGCATTGATTATGCCCATTTGTTACCGTGGCTCAAGGCGCTTCCCAAGCCGGCGGGCATCATGGCGTGCAATGACATCTGCGGACGGCTGGTCCTGGCCGGATGTCAACACGCCGGGATACATGTGCCCGCGGAAATTGTGCTCGTGGGAGTCGATGATGACGAAGTACTTTGTGAATTGGCCGTCCCGACCATGACCTCTATCAATCCGGCCGCCGATAAAATTGGGTTTGAAGCAGCGGAAATGCTCGATAGTATCATTGGTGGCGTAAAGCCCCCGGCCAAGGCGCAGTTGGTTCCGCCGGCCGGGGTCATCACGCGCAGATCCACGGATACCATAGCCGTGGCGGATCCTCTGGTGGCCAAGGCGCTGCGCTACATCCGCGAGTACACCGGAAAGGGACTGACGGTTGATAAGGTGCTGGATTATCTGGCCAATGACAACATGCTGGTATCGCGTTGCACATTGGAACGGCGATTTATGTCCATGGCTGGATTCTCCCCCTATGAAGAGATCAATCGCGTGCGACTGAACCGTATCGAGCGTCTGTTGCTCAATACCCGCTATCCGTTGACGCGTATTGCCGAACTCACCGGGTTCGATGCGGAATGCCATCTGAATCGCTTCTTTAAGAGGTATCGCGGTCAAACCCCGGGCCGCTTTCGCCTGCAATCGCCGTGACGCCAGGCCCTGTCCGTCATCAACACCAACTTGGCCCATGTCCCCTTGCGGCCGATAGTATTGTGCGGTGAATCGCTCTGATAAAAAGTGGTACAACACTTGATAAAAAGTGGGACTTGCATTGATCTCTCAAGGATGGCAAAGTGTATTGCGACGAACCACTTGCGTGCACAAGGCGCGTTGATACGGTAAGAAAGGATGGTTGATTTCGTCGAACTCAAGGAGCACCCGTGGGCGGGCAATGCCGGATGCCATAATCGCAGGCTGCGATTGTTGTACGCCTTGGGTGTAACCGTTGCGGGAAAAAATCGAAAGAATCGTATGGCCGCCGCCTGACGAAATTAGTCACTGAAATTGATTAATTTCGGAACTTCCTTTTATGGGAGTTGGAAGTATAGTTGCGAAAAGCGGCAGTGAAGAGCGATTGAATATCGGCGCCGCTGTTGAATAACAAAAAAGGGTTGGGTTTGATCACTTCCTGATATGTTCATGATAATTTAATGAAGTAAGGAGTCCACTGATGAAAGAGTTTTTGATGCACGACGATCAAGACGGCGTCGGCGTCGCCGTTGTAGACATCAAGGCCGGACAGGAGGTGCAGGGGGCGGCCCTGCATGGCCACGCCGCGCCGCGGGTAAAGGCCTTGATGGAAATTCCACTGGGCCACAAAATCGCGCTGCGCGATTTCCAGCCCGGTGACACCATCATTAAATATGGCTGTGATATTGGTAAAGTCGTCGCGCCGATTAAAACCGGCGAGCATGTTCATGTTCATAATCTTAAAACCAAGAGGTGGTAACAACGATGGGTATTTCTTCATTCAAAGGGTTTCGCCGGGAAAATGGCCGCGTTGGCATCCGCAATTATGTTGTCATCCTGCCGGTGGACGATATTTCCAATGCGGCCTGCGAGGCCGTGGCCAGTAATATAAAAGGGACGCTGGCTTTGCCACACGCCTACGGGCGGCTGCAGTTTGGCGAGGATCTGGAGCTGTTTTTCCGCACGATGATAGGCACCGGCGCCAATCCCAATGTCGCGGCATGCGTGGTGATCGGAATTGAACCAGGCTGGACGCAGCGCATTGTGGATGGAATCGCCAAAACCGGAAAGCCCGTCACGGGCTTTTCGATTGAGCGCCACGGCGACATCAAGACGATTGCAGCCGCGTCAGTAAAGGCGAAAGAATACGTTCACTGGGCCAGCGAACTTCAGCGTGAAGACTGTGGAATCGATGAATTATATATTTCTGTGAAATGCGGTGAATCCGATACCACGACAGGTCTTGCTTCCTGTCCGGCGGTGGGTAATGTGATCGACAAAACCGTGGCACGAGGTTCAACGGCGTCATTCGGTGAAACCTCTGAGTTAACCGGCGGAGAACATATCGTAAAGTCCAAAGCCGCGACACCCGAAATTGCCGAAGCTTTCATGAAAGTCTGGAGCAGCTATAGCGATATGATTTTCAAGGAGAAGACTGATGACCTGTCGGAATCCCAGCCGACCAAGGGAAACATTCGCGGTGGACTGACGACCATTGAGGAAAAGGCCCTGGGTAATATTGAGAAACTCGGCAAGAAGACCAAGTTTGTCGGCGTGCTGAAACCCGCCGAAGCCCCCAGTGGCAAAGGGTTGTGGTTCATGGACACGTCATCCGCCGCCGCGGAAGCCGTAACGCTCTGGGCGGCATCGGGAGCGGTGGTTCATCTGTTCCCCACCGGACAGGGAAATGTCGTCGGTAATCCGATTGAGCCGGTGATAAAACTCTCGGCTAACCCGGTTACATGTTCGACGATGAGCGAGCATATTGATCTTGACGTATCGGCCATTCTCCGGGGAGACATGTCGGTCGATCAGGCCGGGGAAAATTTGCTGGAAATAATGTTACGCACGTGCAACGGGCGCCTGACCGCCGCTGAAGTGCTCGGCCACCGCGAATTTGTTCTGACAAAACTTTATCGGAGTGCATAGGTAAATACATATGTCTAGTGATCAGATACACAAAAGGGTCCCGTCCGTATCAGGGCGTTACCCTCCGGAAACAGTCCGGGCGTTGGCGACAGAGTTGGCGGCGGCGGCCGGAGTGCCTGAAGCCGATGCGGGGCTATTGGCGGGCGCGTTGGTGGACGCGGATATTCACGGCGTGTCCAGTCATGGAATATCGCGGCTGAACATATATATCCGTCGCATTCAAAAAGGATTGATCGATCCGGTTGCCGCGTTGACGATGGACCGACACCGCCGTGCGGTATTGGCTGTGGATGCCGGGAACGGCTTGGGACAAGTTCAGACATTGAAAACCCTGGACCTGCTGGCCCCGATGGCCCGCGACAACGGCATCGCGGCGGCTACCATCCGGAATTCACAACACTTCGGGGCGGTCAGTTATTACTGTAACCGGGCTGCCGACCAGAATATGATCCTCTTGGCCACCACGAATTGTGAGCCGGCGATGTCTCCGGAGGGCGGATGTCAGGCCTTTTTCGGAACCAATCCAATTGCCGCGTCATTTCCTACCGGCAAAGGCTTTCATATAAAAATTGATATGGCGACATCCCTTGTGGCGCGAGGAAATATTATCGCCGCCCAAAAGAGCGGGAAGTCCATTCCGCCAGGATGGGCCTTGAATGTTGATGGTGAACCAACGACCGATGCCTCGGCGGCGTTATTGGGAACTGTGCTGACTATGGCGGGACATAAGGGTTACGCCTTGGCATTAATGGTGGAAATGCTCTCCGGCGTGCTCTCGGGTTCCGCTATAGGCTCGCACGTGGGGTCCATGTATAAGAATATGGAACGCAGGCAGGACGTCGGACATTTCCTCTGCCTGCTGGATATCTCGGCGTTTATGGATGTGGTCGAATTTAAAAACCGTGTGGATGCCACGATGGCCGAAATCAAGTCATGCCGCAAACGTCCCGGCGTCGATGAAATTCTGCTTCCCGGAGAACGTTCGCATCGTCTGGCCGTGGAGAACCTGCGGCGTGGAATATCCATTGACCCCCCCACGCTGAAAGAACTGCAAGTCCTATGCGAAGAGATGCACGTCGCATTTACGCTGGAAAGTTCGGCAGTTCGGGAGGCGGTATCATGACAACGGATATCCTGGTGGCGGAAAATATCAATGCGCGGGCCTTGGATGAATTAAAAGCCGGATTCACCGTGCTGGTTGATCCGCATCTCTGGAAATCGCCGGAGAAGCTCCGGGCACACGCCGAGAATTGCCGGGCGCTGATGGTACGCAATCAAACGCGTGTTTCCGCGGAATTGCTTTCAGCCGCCAAACATCTGGAGGTCATAGGTCGTGCGGGTACCGGCCTGGACAATATTGATGTTCCCGCGGCGACCGCGGCAGGAGTCGTGGTGGTCAACACTCCGGACCAGAATTCAATGTCGGCTGCGGAATTGACGCTTGCCATGATGCTGGCGCTGGCACGAAAACTTCCTGCGGCGGACCGGAATGTCCGTGGCGGTGGTTGGGATCGGCAAAGCTTTATCGGCACGGAATTGTATGGAAAAACCATGGGGATCGTCGGTTTGGGGCGCATCGGAGTTCTCGTGGCATTACGAGCGCGGGCGATGGGAATGCGGATTATCGCGCATGACGCGTACATCAGCCCGGATGCGGTGGCCGTGACGGAAACACACGCCCGACTTGTTGAACTCGATGTTCTGCTTGGTGAAGCTGATTTTGTATCGTGTCATGTGCCATTGACGGCTCAAACGGCACACTTATTTAATTATGATCGTTTCAAGAAAATGAAGCCGACGGCGTTTTTCCTGAATCTTGCGCGTGGAGAGGTGGTCGCGGAGCAGGATCTGCTCCGTGCTCTGGAAGAGAAACGTATTGCCGGTGCCGCTTTGGATGTGCGCGAGCAGGAGCCTCCGGCGGCCAGTCCGCTTTCGGAGCTGGAAAACGTGATATTGACTCCCCATATAGCGGCGTTCACCCGCGAGGCGCAGGATCGCGTGGTAACGTCCGTGTGCCGGGATGTGGGCCTGGTTCTATCCGGGCGTGAGGCCGGGAATTTTGTTAATTTTTCAAGACCGCGACGGCATGAAAACAGAAACAGTTGAAACTGGAAGGACATGGGTATGAAACTATTCCTGGATACCGCTGATGTAGCGCAAATCCGCGAGGTACGTGGTTGGGGCATTTTGGACGGTGTGACCACCAATCCCACCCACGTCTCAAAAACGGGACGTCCGGCGGCGGATGTCTATCGCGAAATTTGCTCTCTGGTTGATGGGCCGGTAAGTCTGGAAACCCTCAGCCTCAACGCCGATGAAATTATTGCCGAAGGCCGAAAGCTCGCGACATTTCATAAGAACGTTGTGGTCAAAGTCCCCCTGATGAAAGAGGGACTCAAGGCCGTGAAGACGTTATCCTCAGAGGGCATTAAGACGAATGTCACCGTCACGTTCTCACCGCTGCAGGCAATGTTGGCGGCCAAATGCGGCGCGACCTACATCAGTCCGTTTGTCGGACGGCTTGATGCGGTAGGACACGTGGGCATGGACCTGGTCCGGCAGATCAAGACCATTTACAATAATTATCGGTTCGAGACTGAGATTATCGTGGCGGCCGTGCGTCATCCGATACATGTACTGGAAGCGGCGCTTGCGGGCGCCGAGATATGCACGATGAGTTTTGATGTGCTCCAGCAGTTGTACCAGCACCCCCTAACCGATATTGGCATTGAAATGTTTCTTAATGACTGGGAAAAGGTGCCAACGTCATGACGGCTTTACCGCTTTATCTCAATGGTCAATGGGTGCACACGCCGGCGAAAATCGGTGTCGTGAACCCGGCCTTGGGCGAAACATTCAGCGAGGTATGCACAGTAGAACGCGCGGCTGTCGGAAAGGCAATTACCGACGCGCATAGGGCTTTTGAGCAATGGCGTGAGATACCGGGTAAAGAGCGCGGCGAATACCTGGAAAAAATCGCCGAGGAACTCCAACGGCGCGGCGAGGATATCGCCCGTACCATTACCATGGAAAATGGCAAGCCTCTGGCACAAAGCCGCGGGGAGCTTGCCATGTCCATAGACCACCTGCGATGGTTTGCCCAGGAGGCCCGCCGCATCTACGGCCGAATAATTCCGCATCAGGTTCGCGGCAAACGGCATCTGGTCATAAAAACGCCCGTAGGTGTTGTGGCCGCAATTAGTCCATGGAATTTTCCTCTGGTGCTGGCGTTGCGCAAAGTTGCCCCCGCGCTGGCCGCTGGCTGCACGGTCATACTTAAACCGGCCAGTGCCACGCCGCTGTGTGCGCTGGCTTTGGCCGAATGTGTGGACGCCGCAAAATTGCCCGCAGGCGTGTTTCAGTTGATCTTGGGGCGATCCGCGGATATCGCGGAGGAATTTTTAGACAATCCTCTTTGCCGCAAGATCACGTTCACCGGCTCAACTGAGGTGGGAAGGACGCTTATCCGGGGTGCGGCGGCACACATCAAGCCATTATCGCTGGAGCTTGGTGGGCACGCGCCGTTACTCATATTCGAGGATGCGGATATGGATGCGGCCGTGGAAGGTGCCATCATTACCAAATTCCGTAATACGGGTCAGTCTTGCATCGCCTCCAATCGCATATACGTGCAAAGCTCCGTGTACAATACGTTCCTTGAGCAATTTACGAAAAAAGCACGCGCCTTGAAAGTAGGCAATGGGCTGGAGGAAGATGTGCAGATCGGTCCGCTGATCAACAGCGAGGCTTTGGCCAAAGCACTGGAACATATTGACGACGCGGTGCGGCGCGGTGCCAGGCTTTTATGTGGCGGCAAACGTCTGGACCGCAAGGGTAATTTTCTTGAACCTACGATACTCGCGGACGTCCCGGCGGACGCTTTGTGCATGTCCGAGGAGACCTTTGCGCCGGTGGCACCGGTTTGCCCATTTCATACCGAGGCCGAGGCTGTTGCGCGGGCCAACGCGTCGCCTTATGGTCTTGCAGCCTATGCTTTCACACGGGATTTGGACCGCGCTATGCGCCTTATGGAATCATTACAAGCCGGCACGGTCGGCATCAATGACGCTGTTCCATCGACCAGCCAATGTCCGTTTGGCGGCGTGAAGGAGAGCGGCTGGGGGCGGGAGTTGGGGATTGAGGGCTTGGACGGCTTTATGGAAACGAAACATATTTCCTTAGGAGTTCGTATATGATCAGCCATCAGATGGAAACACTTCCTGAACAAAAAGCAGAGGGAACGATGCCCCGGAACCGACCGGTGTCGGTAGGAATTATTTTTCTGGGACGGCGACGCCCCGGATTTGATATGACGTGGGGAGGGCAGATGGAAAAACGGGTTCGCGCCTCGCTGGCCGATATGGATATGACCTTATTTGAGCCGCCTCAAAAAGCCGTTGATGACAGCTCTTTGCGCCAGGCGGTAGCGGCCTGCCAGGCACAGGAAGTGGAAGTCATTGTACTGTTGCAGACCACCATGGGTGACGGGCGTCTTGCCCCGACACTGGCCCAGCTCTGGCCTGATCCGCTGGTGCTTTGGGCCACGCCGGAAAATCCGCAGGGAGATATGATCAGCTCGTGCTCACTGGTGGGCGTGCATTGCTGGGCCTCCACACTGCGGCAAATGGGCCACCCGTTTGATCTGGTATATGGCGACCCCGCGGCTTCAGGCACCCAGCGCAGGTTTAATGAGGCCGTGCGGATTGCCGCGACCATTCGTCGAATGCGGAAGCTGCGCCTGGGGATTATTGGCGGACAGGCTCCCGGTTATTTTGCAATGAGCGCCGATCCATTTGTGATGCACCGCAGGCTGGGCGCACAACTGCAAACATTCAGTCTCATGGAATTCGCGGACGTGGTGATGGGATTTAAGGATGCTCAGGTAGCCGCCGATGTGGCGGCGGTCAAAGCGACGGGGCTGCTGCATAAAGACACCAGCGACGATGATTTGCCCATGGCTTCGCGGCTATATATGGCCATGCGATGGTTTATGGATCATGAATCTCTTGATGCAATGGCCCTTCGGGAATGGCCGGAGATTCCGAATAATTTTGGCCAGTGGCCCTACCTCGGAATCGCCCGGCTTACCGACGAAGGTCGCGCGGTGGCCTGCGAGGGTGATGCCGAGGGCGCCTTGTCCGCGTGGATGGGTGAAAGCCTGGGCCTGGGCCGCTGCTATCTCTCCGATTGGCTTGAACATAATGATGATACGATTACGCTGTGGCATGGCGGCGCAGCGCCCATGTCGCTGTGTGCCCCGGCGGGCGAACTTGGTGCCCCGGTGATTGCACGGCATTTCAACATCAAAAAGCCGGCGGTTATTGAAGCCACGCTGCGCGTTAATATGCCGGTGACGATCATGCGACTATGGCGCTGCGATGGAAAGTATTTTCTTACCGCGCGTGAAGGTCTGACGATTCAACCTAAACGTCACTTGATGGGTACCAATGGCCTGGTGCAATTAATACGTCAGGATCCGCGGCAATGGTTTGAAGATCTTTGCTACCAGGGTATGCCGCATCATGTGGTCGTTTTTGAAGGGCATCACTTTGAATTGTTGAAACGCTTCGCCCTGATCATGAATATTCAATTTATGTAAATCCGGGGCGAGATTCGCATGCGAAGTGCGATATCAGTGTCATCAGGAAAGTTGTCATTGTCCGGAATCTTATGAGGCCGGCGATGTAACGCTATTAGGATTGTTACATGGGCACACACGCCGCCATTGGGATTGGCTTGACCCTCTACGCCTGCGTGATGCTGGCATTCGCTTCCTTTTGGATGCGACGCACGACCAGGTCCGCTGATTACATGATCGGCGGACGCAACTTTCCCTTCTGGGTGCTCACTGGAACAATCACCGCCGGTTGTATCGGCACTGGTGTCATTGTCGGTGCTTCCGGATTGGCTTATCAACACGGCTGGGCGGGAAGCGCATATCCCATAGGACTGGGACTGGGTACGGTTCTGACCGGGCTGGGTTTTGCGGTCATGCGCCGCTACAAATTCATCACACTTAGCGAGGAAATAACCGCATACTACGGCGGCAACCGCATCGTCGCCGAATTTTCCAACATCAGTCTGTTTCTGTCACAATTATGCTGGCTGACCGTGCAGATCATGGGTGCCGCCGCGGTGCTGGCCGCCGTTACCGCGCTTCCCATGCACTGGTGCGTTGTTATCGCCGGCTTAATTGCCGCGGGAATCGCCATTCCCGGCGGCATTAAGAGTGTGGTATATACCGACTATATTCAGGCGATTTTTTTGTTGTGTGGATTTGCCGTGCTGACGCACTCGGCATTGACTCACAGCGGTGGGCTGGCCGGTCTGCGCCACGCGGTGCCGGCCTCATATTTCTCTTTTTTTGGCGAAGCCTCCTACGGTCAATGGAAACTCGCCGGTCTGCTGGTGGCGCTTATCCTGGCCGTCGTGGCGGACCCTGGGCGCAGGCTTACAATGTATAGCGCCCGAAGTGAGGGTGGCGCACGCGGCGCGATGATCGTCGCGGGTCTGATTGTCATGGTGTTTTCGATCGTTATCGGGATCGCCGGTATGTATGCATTTAAGCTCGCGCCACATCTGAAAGATCCCGATGAGGCGTTGCTTTGGCTGGTTATGAATGTACTGCCCGCTTGGCTGGCGGCCCTGGTGGTGGTTTCCGTAGCTTCAGGAATTATCTCGTGTGCCAGTTGGAACGCGATGACCGCCACCACGTTCTTTGTGCGACATATCTATCCGTTAGTGACGGGCCATTTGCCGCAACGGCCGCTCCTCACCATGCGGTTGTCCCGACAATGGTGGGTGTGGCAGGGCATGTCCTGGTCAGCTCGCTCACGCCGCCCACCCAGCGCAGCTTCGAGCAGGTCGTCGCGGTGATGCAACAGCAACGGCAGGCGGTCGAGGGCGAATTACCATTGGCTGGGGGCACGCCCATCGGCGCGGCGGAAAATCCGGTTAATGGTTAAATGTTCAATGGACCACGAGAATCACGCGTGGCGCATTATGCGAGCCGGTAAAGACCGTACCAGGGAGGATGTTAAGGAAATTATCCCCGCCGTTGGTTCCGAGGGAAAAGCACATCTGATCAAATGAGTATTTCGTTGCCTTCCCGCGGACCAGCGATATACTGCCATAAGCGATATACTGCCAGAAAAGTTCAGGAGGCCTTCGACGTGTCAGCTATGAAAATGCAAAAAGAAGATTCTTTGTCATCGATCAAACAATTAAACCGACGGCAAATTCTTGCTGCGGCCGCCATGGCGATGGCCTTCTCCCAGGATCGCCACCCTAATGTCGCGGATGCGTCTGCTACACCAGAAAGCGCGCTCCCACGCCCCTCCAGCGGTGCGATGCCCGCAGCGCCAATGCCGGTACAGGTTCGACATATCGACGGTCATACGATTCTGGAAAATGGCTTCATTCACGTCGAATTCGATGTGAAAAAAGCTGCAATAACCAACCTCACCGCCGATTTTTTCGGCCGAGGCTTATACCAGAACAATCTGCTGGGACGAGACGGCATTCGCCTCGAGGGTGTCACGGCCAATGGCACGATCAGTGAACCGCGCATCAAAGCCGGGGCAGCTGTTGCGACAGGCCAGGAAACGAAAATCTCACCGGTGGCGATACATTTGCCGCAAATCGATCTTGCTGTCGGCGCGGATGGTCATGCATCGATAATCTCTCAATGGACGATCGTTCTGCAACCAGCCGCACGGTGGTTTGACCTGCAACTGCACACACAGATTCTCGATGACAGGCACCCGGACATGGTGCGTTTACGCTTTGGCTGTAATCAATGGTTCTTCAATGCACTGTATGAGCGGGGCAATATGCAGCGTAGAGAGGGTTTGTCCCAGGCGTTCTGTTCACACAGTCCATTGCATGTGTTTTACACAATGGACTGTGAAAACGGATCCATTTCCATTGTCCCGCAACAGCCTGATGTCATTCTCGAAAGCAATTTGTTTGCCGGCACTGTTTCACAGTGGGGTGGCAGCCAATGCGGGCTGGATCAAGTGCTCTGCGGAGCATCCAATATATTAAATACATGGGTCCCATTAAAAAATATTCATCCGGCTGGAACCGGAAAGCCGCCGCGCCCAACCATTGTTGCGTCATTTCGTGTGTATGCTTCGGATATGGCATTTCCAGTGCATACTCTGCCGCCGGAAACCACCATGGAATTTAACGATCTGGCCGCGCTTTACACCGCAATCTACGGCAGCTCCGCCGGCGTGCTGGGGAGCTATGACATTCCCGGCTCCGCCTATCCCAATCTTGCCACACCACGTCGTCCGTATGGTGACGGAAACAGCTTTTTTGATCCGGATGCATGGGAGACTGTTTCGGCGTTAAGTTATTCCGGCGACCCCTTGCTGGCCCGATTGGCACGGCAGGTCGTGGAGCGCAGTGGAAAATATATGAGCCATGATGGCCAAATCCCCCACAACTTCAACGGTAAAGTACCTACCGACATCGCAATTTCCGGGGCCACGCAATCCGGTCCTAATGTGTTCTGGGTCATGGCCTGCATGGATTATGTTCTGGGTACCGGCGATGAGTCCTGGCTGAAAAGCCACTATCCAACGATAAAAAGAGCGGTGGAATGGCTGCTGGATCGTTACGATCCTAAAGTCAAGCTCGTAAAATTCACCGGTTCTCTGTTCATTGATGTGTTTATCCGCTATGGCTATACGCTGGATACCAATATGGCGACCGTTGGCCTGTTGGAGTTAATGGCCCCGGTCTCGGAATTCTGTGGTGATGCAGCCGGTGCACATCGCTATCGGGAACTTCACCAAGCCATCAGCGAAGGCATCCGCGCTAAGCTATGGAATGGTAAGGATCATTTTGTTACGCAGCGTAACACCAATGGAACCATCCGGGACTTAGTCGATTATGACGGAAATTATGGCGCCTTGGCGTTTGGCGTGGTCGATGACCCCTCCTGGCGGGCGGCCATGTTTTCACGCTTGGATAATGGCCCGCACACTCACCCTGGCGGGCGCGGCACATGGGTTTCCGAAAAATACTACGGCCCGACGGATTGCTACAATGGCAATACCGGCGACTCGGCCACCGCCATGGGGCGCATCTGGTGGCTTGATATGAAAGCGCGTCATCGCTACCCCACGATTTCCAACTGCGCTATGTTCAGCCGTACCTATCAAAATATTCGCGGCGATCTGCTGGCCGACACCTGGCTCACGGAGCGCTACAACGCCCGCGGACAATGTATACGCACGCCTTATTATCATGAATATCCTGAGATAGTCTCGATGGTCATGCGTACCATGCGCTACGGCATTGATGTGCACATGGATCGCGTGGTAATTCGACCTATTGAACCCATGGCGTTCGATTTTCAGATGGGACAACTGCGTGTAACCTACGGCCCTGACCGCGTTGTTGTGCAAGTGCCGGGGCAGCGTAAAATTCGGTATGAGATATTCCATCTGACGCCGCATGCAGGCTATCGCATCTCCAATGGCGTATCGATTAAAGCGGATGCCGTGGGGCGGGTAGAATTTTCGGGAAATGCCGGATTGACGTATGTCATACAAAAAATTTAATAGAAGGATAATAATGCTCGGAAGCTCACGAGAATCCAGTTGAAGGAATTCAACCCCAGATAATCCGAATCTGGTATTGCCAGGTAACGGCAGCAAAATAAAACGTTGGCCCGGAGCGTGCCGTATACCGGCGCGGTAATTCGCAGCGTCATGAGAATCATTCGGAGAATTTGTGCGAACCGCAAAAAAAACCCATGATGTTTATGCCTACGTCCTGCGCGGAATTGAGACCGGCAGGTTTCGCATCGGCGAACGAATCCCGGCTGAGCGTGATTTGGCGATCCAATTCAAAGTTTCCCGGCCAACGATTACCGCCGCGATCCAGCGTCTGGTCAGAGAGAACATGATTCGCCGCAGCCGCAATGCGGGCTCAGTTGTGCTGAAGGCCCCTACGCGAAAGTCCTTGACTTTTGGGGCCATACTTCTGGGGCTGAACCGCCAGCACCAGGAGGAGACAATTTTTAGTGCGGTGGGCAATGAAATCGTACACCGCGCAAGTATGGAGCATTCCATGGTGTTGCTGCAGGATCCTTCCTGGTTGGAGTATCCGGGTGATCCCGGCCTGACCCAGCGTTACGGAGCGATCATCCGCCAATTCATTGAGCGTAAGGTGGCGGGAGTATTTTTGACCCCCCAGTGGATACTGCCTGAACAATATGTCTCAACGACGGCCGGAGTTGTAGAAGAACTGGCTCAAGCCGCAATTCCCGTCGTCCTGATTGACGGTGACGTCGTCCGCTATCCGGCCCGTAGTCGATTCGATCTGGTCGGAATTGATAATTTTCATTCCGGTTATTTTCTGGCCGAGCACTTCATTAAACTGGGTTGCCGGAAAATCGACTTTTTCGCAATCGCCATGCGCCATCCGACTCAGGAGGCCCGCATTGCCGGGTATCTTAAAGCGATTGAAGCCCACGGCCTGCACCCCGATCCCGCAGGTATTCATTACGGGGACCTTCTGGGCGGCGATTTTGTGGTGGCAACCCTGCGCCGGCGGCGTCCGGAAGCCGTGCTGGTGGTTAACGACTTTCGGGCGGCCTCCGTGATGCGGATGGCATTGGCGGCGGGGATCAAGATTCCGCAGGAAGTTCGCATAGGGGGCTTTGATGACCTGCCCATGGCTTGTCATTTATCCGTTCCTCTGACCACCATCCGGCAACCGGCGGCGGGGATCGGGGCCATTGCGCTGCACACCATGCTTCAACGGATCAACGAGCCACAGCTTCCCCCGATGCACATTGAGGCAACCGCGGAATTAATCGTCCGTGCCTCCTCTGGTTCCCCCATTGTCCATGCACGGACGCCTTGATAAGCCTGCAATCCAGTTATCGTAAAAGCTCCATGCTTGACGTTACCCGGAGCGACTTTTTGCTTCACTGTTCTTATTCATGGGCCGATAAAGTGTATGGAAGGCCGGAATTGTTGGTAAGGTTAAACCATTTTAATTTTCATGTTTTATTAAAAAAATAAGCGTGGGAGGCTGGTTTGGTGGTAAAGTAACGCGAAAACAATGCCTCTAATTCTTGTGTTACGGTACGAATCGGAATATCTTTGCTGTTGAGCTATGGCAGGGTGATCCTATCAAAATTCGACTTGCCATATCAGACGGATCGTTGGATTTTTTGAGCGACAGGCGGAGGGCGTGTGATTCAACTGGTTTGGGTGTCCGATTTTTAATGGGTTGTACTGGAGTAGGATTGTCACAAGCCCTTAGGGTTGTGTAAATAATGTCCACAACTGCGTAGGTATGTGGACCCGCAGGTCCGCCCGGTTTGGCGGGAAATTCGAGAGGCTCCCAAAGGGAGCAGGAGATTTTTATGTTGTTCAAGTTTTCTAAAAATTTGCACGGGTTCCATGGTTCTTCCTTGGCCGCTCATGCGGCCGTCGGCACTGCGGTGCTGATGGCGTTGGGGCTTGCAGGCCCCGCTGTTGTCAATGCCAGCGTGATCCAACTGACAACTGGCGATCCCACGGCGACCGCACCAACCGGTTCCACGAGTGTAACTCTGTCAAACGTGGTCGATGCGATATATACTCCCGTCAGCAGTTCGGCATTGAATACTGCGGCGAGCACACTAACTTGGCAGGGGGTGGCATTTTCCGCCACAAGCGCCAACGTCACCCGCGCCGCCGGCGCTCCCCAGTGGTTTATCCCCCCAAGCTCGGATACGTCAAGCAACGCTGGTTTCACGAACATTTCGCCCAGCGCGGAGGACACAAACCTTTTGAATCTGGTGAACGCCGGGATGGCCTATGACGCCAGTAACGGTGTCGATAACATGTCGGTGACGATCACCGGCCTGACCGTCGGCAGCAGCTATCGCGTCGACAATATTATCTCTTTGGTAGGCATTTCCGGCCGCCCTGACCAGGTATCCTACGACGGGGCGACTCCGGTGGCCGCAGACACAATTTCCTCGGCCAGCCCTAACGGAATATATGACATATACGACACGGTATCGGCTGACAGCAACGGCGAAATAGTGGTTGACTTCACGGGGCCCTCCGGCCCATTCTACAACGCGGTGGTTGTGTCCTCCGTGCCGGAACCGGCCATGCTGGGTCTCGTTGCGCTGGGCGGCCTTGTGGGACTGCTGCTGGTAAGCCGGAAACGTAAGGTGCTGGTTTAACCGCGGCGTAATTCCAACACCTTGCCATGGCGAATCGTGCCATGGCAAGGTGTTTGTAGTCGGGTAGATGAGAATCAACGGCCTTGAGATGTGAGATGAAGTTGAGAGCCTGCGGGACTTTTAGGAAAGTTAAGCTTTTTGCTTCAGGAGCTAAAATCATGTTTACCATTCAACCCAACCAACTTGGCGGAATCGTCGGCGGTAATACGGGCACCCCGCCCGTACGGACCCTCATGCAAGACGCCCATGCCGCAACTATCAGCAGCGCAGCGCTTCTATATTCTTCCAACTCCTTTCTCCTAACTCCTAACTCCTCGCGGCATCGCCGCGCGGGCTTTACGCTCATCGAGTTGCTGGTGGTGATATCTATTATCGCGCTGCTGATTGCCCTGCTCCTGCCGGCTTTGGCACGGGCGAAGAGCTTGGCCTTGCAGATACAATGCGCGTCGAATATGCGGCAGATCGGTATAGCCTTGCAGGAATATTCTAATGAATTTCGGGGACAGTACCCGCTGGCTTTTAGTGCCGGCTGGCCGTTCGGCGTCCTCGCTGGGTGGACCCCCAGCACCAGCTATGTAAATTATCCAAATTCGGGCTTGGCAATGCTTTACTACGATTCCTTTGGCATTCAGGGAAGCAATATGGTGAATCCGCGGCCGGGTATACTCAACCCGACGGCCCAGGGCATTTCAATGCTTTTTTCCACCCAACCGGGCGGCTTCACCCAAAATGCGTTCATTAAGCCAAGTTTTTACAACAGCGGTGGCATTCTGACCAACTGGACTTTTTACTCCGGCTACTGTTATTGGGTGGATCGCGGCCAGAATTACAAACCATCCGGAGACATGTATGCCTTGGAGACCAACCCCCAGAATTACGACCCAGGGACTTCCGGCGAGTACGTCTATGCTAACTATAACACAGATCGAGAACCGGCGTTGAACCCTCGGTCCAATCCGGCGTCGATTCTAGTCACCGACGAGGTTTTCCTGAACAACAGCTATTCCACCACGGCAGGAGGACTGACGGGATTTCCATTCCCAGGTGTTGTCGCATCGGATCACGTAACGCGTAACGACGATTTTCTACCCGCAGGCGCGCATGAGCTTTCCAATGACGGGTCCGTGGTATGGCAACCAATATCCAAAATAAAGGGCAGATGGGGCTACGGCGGAGTGATCATGGGCTGGTGAGTTTGCCCTTCCAAATTCTTTTTCCTGTATTACGTGTACTCGATCCTTTGCCGACCATGCGGTTGAATGGAGAAGGGTGGCCGTAACCCATTTTCAGGAGAGCACATTTTGCAGACAAAATCTTTTGCAAGTTCGCACGGTTCTTTGCTGGCCAGGATCCCGATGGCTATCGGGATCGCCGGTGCGTCGCTGGCGTCGCTGGCCGTGGTGGCCGGCACCCCCCAGGTAGGCGTTATTTATCAGGATAACTTCTCCGGGTCGAGCAGCGCGCCGCTTAAAGGCGCGGCTCCGACCGTGCATAACGGCACCGACGCAACATGGACTGCCGATGCCGTTTGGAAAGCGAACGGTTCAGTCGATGAAAGTCCCAGCAACAGTGCCAGTTATGGTAACGCCTACCTTTCATTCAAGCCGACGAGTGGCCACATTTACACCCTGTCCGAGAAGGTCAACGCCACAGCTAACGCTCCCGGCACAACCAACTCTTGGATCGGCTTGGGATTTGTGACGTCCGAAACACTGGGCCATCCTTTTTATGAGAATGCCGGGCCATTTATTCTCGACTATGTGCCCAACAGCGGGTCTCAGATTGTGACATATACCGGCCCCGGCTTGACCTGTCCACACGGATATCCCTATCCCCGAACGGGGGAACAACACCTGCGGATGGTGTTGGACACGCGTGGTGTAAGATGGACGGTGCGGTTCTCCGACAATGGAAAGGCCCTTGGCCCGATGTACAGTTATACAACCAATCCGGAGATTGTCGCGGTGAGCTTCGGCACGTCCAGTGCGACAGGTACCGTGGCAGCGTTTGGGCTTACCTCGGCCACCGTACCGGGACCAACAACGCGGGGATCCGGGATTGCAAATAAATAACATGAACCAGCTATGGACGCGGAAAAGGAACCTTTGATTATGACTCATTTCTCTCGACGAAATTGGATGACCTCTACGGTTACGGCGGCGGCTGCTATGGCGATGGCGGGGCGAAGCGCCATGGGTGTAGCGGCGGATGGTGCCGTGCCCGCCGTCCCACAGCGCGGTAATG
>JAJZDN010000045.1 GCA_021805985.1 Planctomycetota bacterium
TCAATGGAGCCGAACAGATTAAGGATATTATCGTCGGGATTATTTACGAAGACGGGATCAAGAAATCAGCCGCCTGAAAATCTCCCGTCCACAACATTTGACAGTAACTCAGTTGAAAAATAGCAAATTGCCGCAGGCGAATCGGAACGGGATCACCGCACCGCGGGGTTTTACACTTATTGAGTTGCTGGTGGTTATTTCCATTATCGCCTTGTTGATCGCCTTGCTGTTGCCTGCCCTGGCTCAAGCCAAAGCGCGAGCGGAAGCGGTGGCATGTGAATCCAATGAATCAGAAATTGGCCTTGCCATGCAGGAATATCTGCAAACATGGAAGGGGTTTTATCCGGGCAATGAAGTGCTCAACGGCCCGGGAATTGCCAATAATTTCTGCGTGTGGGTGCCACGGCTCATGACCATGATGGGCAGTGGTTCGGGCAAGCTCTTTTATTGCCCGGCACGTCCTATTGATATGGAATATCAGGGTTATCTGTGGCCGACAGGAACCGTGCCACCCCCAGGCTACTCCAAGGGAACTGTGGAATTGGGGTTCGGCTACACCAAGGGACAGCAGTTGCTGTATCTCGGCGGGCAGTGGGTCGCAGAGACGGACTCAATGGGACGCCAGATCGCCCTGCCGGCATTTTCGTATGGCTATAACGATTGGGGCACGTTGGGAAACGCCCCCAACGCGGGCGAGTTGCCGTACGGTCAGGGCCTCGGAGGCGATATTGACGCAACGGGGGGCCAGCGTTACCCGCAGGTTCCACAATCGGCTGTGCAGAATCCCACGCAAATGATTGCCATAACTGATCGCATTGATGATGCAGCGCATGGCGACGCGAATTATACGTTCATTTATAATTCTGACCCGACACGCACCAGTCTGGCGTTGCCGGAGACGAGTATTCCCGGTGCGGTGCAATGGGCGGAATGGCCAAGTTCCATCCACGAAGGCAATTCCAATGTATTGTTCGCTGATGGCCATGCTGCACCCTATTCGCAAAAAGATTTAACGCAAATTAATCCGCGCTACGGCGGATCGCGCATGAATATGATGTGGAATAATGACCACGCGGTTCACGCGCCTAACGGAAGCGGCTTGTATTGATATTCAATAATCGCGGCTTCGCCCTGCCGGGCGAAACGTATATCGGGTGGAATTTTAGAAAGGCCGTATGTCGGCCTTCCCACCGGATGACAAATAGTTCCTTTTTAAGGGAGGTTTTCCTATGAATTCCAATATTCTTTCAACACGGCAGCTGGCGCTTCTGTCAGCCGGGGTATCGCTCTTCGGAGCGGCCACGGCCTTCGGCGTAGGCGGCCCGATCACCATTTCCAGCTCACCGGCCCTTTCGCTGGGTTCCAGCGGCTTGACACAAGGCCTGGTCGGGACCGTCTGGCATGTACCGCTTAGCGGTGGATCTGGCTCTGGTCAGTACGGCCTGCCCGTCGCCTTTGGCCCCGCTCCAAGCCTTGCAGACGTGAAAACTATGGAGGGCTACATCAACAGTGGTTCATCATACAATACCACATCTGCAACCACGTACACGCTTCCTGGGCCATCGGAGACGTTCCTCAACACAACGGATTCATTCAAATACAATGGTGGCTTCGCGCCTACCTTCGCATATTTGGGGACGGACGCCTCCGGAGCCGCAAAATACGATGGTAATCCATGGGTCAGCTCGATTGTCGACCAGATGGGTTACATCAAGATCGCCTCTGCAGGCACGTATAACTTCACAATGACGCAGGCGGATGACGCTGGGGCGGTATTCGTCGGTGGTACCGGTATCACTCCATCCGGAAATGCCGGCTCAGGTACGCAGGTTGTCACACTAGGCTACGACAGCGGTTTTGCAACACCGACCATCCCACCGGCGGACGGTACAGCGAGCGTTTCGTTCAGTAGCGCTGGTTACTACCCGATTGAAATTATGAATTATCAGCAAGGCGGCGGGGCGAACCTTGGGTTCTCCGCTAAGTCGGCGTCCACCGGCAACGCCGTGAGCTACTACACCACCACGGCCATGGCCAATAGCGTTACCTCTATTCCAGTGCCAACGGTGGCCACGCCACCAACCCCGACTGATGAATGGAATTTTGGTAAGTCCACAATCAGCGGCAATACCGTCTCCGATATCGGAACGGCGGCGTCAGCGGCTACCGCTGGCACCATTGTTGGTACCGGAAACAGCGTCGCGGGCGGGGCCTTAATCACCACCAGCACGGCTTCCGGCAACGGAATGTCGGTGCCGGGCTCTACCTTTGCCAATTACACCGGCAGTTTCACGCTCGCTGTTACATTTAACCGCTCGGCTAATGACCCTACCAACTTGTGGGGTAGCGTGATGACATTTGGCACGCATGGGGCTAAAGGCAGCGCGAGCTATATTGTCGCGCAACCGCAACGCCAGGATGGCTCAAATCATTCATCCGTTGCAATTAATTCCAGCGGCCAGAGCGGCCCCATACTTTTCGCATCAAATGGCAAGCCCGCAGCTACTGGCCAACTCACGCAGGATGTGCTCGTGTATGATGCCAGCACGCATGTCGCGTCGCTTTACGTCAACGGCGTGCTCCAGATGTTCGGAACCCCGGCCATGACACCGGTAATTAACAGTGCGGGAAAAACCACGGGCTACACCCCGTTTAGCTTTGCGGCATTGGCCGATCCGTCGGGTGCCGCTGCCGCCGACGGCCTTGGCGGTTTAGATCCGTTTAGTGATCCGACAACGTTGGCGAAGTACTACGATCTGTCGACATGGAATCAGGCCCTTACGGCCAACCAAGTTGACGGCCTGTTCAGCGGATCAGCCGTACCAGAACCCGCTGCAATTGCTCTTCTGGGCATCGGTGCCATGGGGATGCTATTGCTTCGCCGCCGTAAGGTTAATGCTTAAGAGGCTTGTTTATCATCAGGCATTCTGATTTGTCTGATGGCATAACTTCTCCGAATCCACCTCCTCCGGGAGCTTTTTACTCCTTCTGCTCCCGGAGGAGGTTTTTGCGTGCCAGAAACGCCCATTATTTTTCGGCCCGCTGAAAAGCTTGAGATCCTGTCCGAGTAATGGCCGGGATTGCGATGGCGTGGTTTTTGTTCCGCCCCTCTGCGGCGCGGATCCTCGGAGTACCATCCCTGTCAGGTACGCCATCGTTGCGGTTGCTTGTAGAGCACCGGATGATTAATCCGGTGGTTGATCCAGTGCCGCGAACCAACCACCGGGTTATCACCACGGTGCTCTATGACGCGATGCTCCGCCGCCGCAAGCCGGTGATTACCCGGATAGGCTCCTTGAGTAGCCTGCACCATGCGAGGATAATGACATGATTTGGCGAAATCGCAACGATCGGAAAAGCATTCTCGCGGCTCTGCCCGTGCTTTTTATACTGCTTGCCATGCTGCCAACGGCATCCGCCACAGTCCGTGATCTACTACGCCTGCCCGCGAAATCCCGTAACAGCTTTTATGCGTGTAACCGCGCCCCGCTATTACCCGAAGCAGTGTTGCGTTTGCCGTATGGTGCGGTAGACGTGCATGGCTGGGTACATAACATGTTGGCCATTGAATCCCACGGTATGGAAGGCCGAATGGATGATGTACAAAATGGCCGGGATGTCGTCGATGGCCCGGCTGATTGGTGTAATTACAACAAAACCGCTTGGACGCATCGCGGTTCCATGAGCGCCAACGGCTGGGAGGAACTGCCATATTGGTTGCGCGGATACGTCCCAATGGCGTATCTGCTGAAAAACAAACGCATGATGGCCGATGCGACACATTGGATCCATGGCATCATGGCTACGCAGTTGCCCGATGGCTATTTTGGACCGCTGCGATTAAAAACCGCCCATCATGGGTTGCCGTCGCTGTGGCCCAATCAGATTATGCTGGAAGTACTTCAGGAATATTACACCGATACCGGCGATAAACGGGTATTAACAGTAGAAACGCGTTATTTTCATTATCTTTCCAAACTACCGCCGAAGGTATTTGGCCTGGGCTGGGGTGCCGTGCGCTGGAGTGAAGGCATTCACGATATTTATTGGCTTTACAATCGCACAGGTGACAAATCCCTGCTAAAACTTGTCAAGACCATCAACGCCCATAGCGCAAACTGGGACGGCGGCGTGTCTTCCTATCACGGTGTAAATTTTGCAGAGGGCTTCCGGGAACCCGCGGAATATTATGAACTGTCGCATAACAAACGCGATCTGCAAGATACGCGTAATGACTGGAAAACGATGTTCGGCCTGTATGGACAGGTAGCCGGCGGCGGCTACGGTGCCGATGAAAATGCCCGCTTTGGATACTTTGGCCCGCGACAGGGAATCGAAACCTGCGCCATTGTTGAAAACATGCTCAGTGATGAAATTCTCACCCGTATTTCCGGCAATCCATTCTGGGCGGATCGTTGCGACCGCCTGGCCATGAACATGCTGCCCTCGGCTGCCACAGCCAATATGAAGGCATTGCATTATTTGACCGCACCGAATCAGATCCAGCTTGATCCGGGCAATAAGCATCCGGATATCGATGACAGCGGCACCATGTTTTCCTACAGCGCGGGTCCGGTGTACCGCTGCTGTGAACACAACTTCAGCCAGGGGTGGCCGTATTACAATGAATCGGTATGGCTGGCCACCAGCGATAACGGCCTGCTGGCTAACTTTTACAGCAATTCCACGTTGCAAGCCAAAGTCGGTCAAGGGAAGCGTGTCGAGGTGCAGGAAACCACGCGCTACCCCTTCGGTCAGAGCGTCCGCTTCACGATCCTGGCATCGGGATCTGTCAAATTCCCTCTCTATGTGCGTGTGCCGGACTGGTGTCAGGGGGCAACGGTCAAGATTAACGGCAAGCCGGTGGCGGTAAAAGCGGTTCCCTGTTCCTACATCCGCATGAACCGCACGTGGCATCATGGCGATGTCGTCAAACTCACATTACCCATGCACGTTACGGTGCACCGTTGGACCAGCAATCCGCAGGCCCGTAACGCGGCATCCATCAGCTATGGCCCCCTGGCTTTTTCCCTGAAGATCAGGGAAAAGTGGAAAATGTACCCCGGTGTTTCATTGTGGCCGCATTGGGCGGTCTATCCCGCTTCGGCGTGGAATTACGGCTTGATGCTGGATTCCCGAAACCCGGCAAGTCTCTTTAAGGTCATTCGGAAATCCGGTCCGGTCCCCTTACAGCCCTGGACTCAGAAAACCGTGCCACTGGAATTACGCATCAAAGCCAGACAAATACCCGCATGGAAGATCAACACCTATGGCATGATCGGAAAACTTCATGAAAGCCCGGTGATATCCCATCAGCCAACGCAAACCGTGACGTTAATACCCATGGGCGCAGCCCGGTTACGCGTGTCCATGTTCCCGGTCATTGGCTCGGGGCCTGAAGCGCATCATTGGAGAGCGCATCGCAAGGTGACGGCGTCGGCATCGTGGTGCAATCCGGGGGATTCAATACCCGCAATGGTTGACGGCCTTACGCCCACGTCCTCGGCAGATGTTGAAAATGTTCCGCGATTTACCTGGTGGCCGCATGAAGGAACGCGGGAATGGGCGCAACAGACGTTTGCCAAAATTCGCAGCGTAGCACAATGCCGGGTGTACTGGTTTGATGATCAAAGCGTCCAGGGCAGTTGCCGCACTCCCGAAACCTGGAAGCTTTATTACCGTCGCCACGGCCAATGGCTGCCGGTAAATAATCCCAGCCGCTACGGTGATGCGATCAATCAATACAACGTCGTGCATTTTACGCCCGTGGCAACCCGGGCCTTGCGAATGGTGGTGCAGCTTAAGCCGCACTATTCCGGCGGCATTATGCAATGGAAGGTCAATTGATATGGCCGGGCGAAAGAGACCGGATCGTTTTTTAATCCGGCGTAACTGGAAGCTTCGTTATGGTGCGTGAAATCAAGATTGTTTTAATGGTGGGCATTCTGGCACTCTTTCCCTGGGCGATGTTGGCACCCCTGCGCGCGGCTGCCGCTCCGGTGTTTCGTCCGCCTGCAGTACCGCTGGTTACATTTGATCCCTATATGAGCATCTGGTCGGAAGCCAATAACCTTACCGATGATACCACACGCTATTGGGACGGTAATGCGCAGAGTCTGGTGAGCCTGATCCAGATTGACGGCACAACGTACCGGCTGATGGGTAACGATCCGAGAACCGTGCCGGCTTTGCCGCAGCTAAGCGTTAAGGTATTGCCGGTGCAAACCATTTATACGTTCGGTAATTCTCAGATCAATGTCGTGTTGACCTTTACCACGCCGCGCTTGCCTTCGAACCTGAAAGCCATGACCCTGCCAGTGACATACATATCCTGGACGGTGCAATCAGCGGATGGGAAGTCACACAATGTTCAAATTTATTACAGCACCAGTGCTGCCGTTGCGGTTAATACGACGGATCAGCAGGTGCAATGGAGCCGGCAGGCCTTTGGTTCTTTGACGGCATTGCAATGCGGCACGCCCACGCAGAATTATTTTGATGTTTCGGGTGATCCAGTCGGAATTGACTGGGGTTATATATATACTGCCGCACCGGCCACCCTGAGCACCGCCACCGTGGACTCGGACAGCAATTGCATCAACAGCTTCATGTCCGGGGGGAGTGTTTCTTCAACCGTTTCCAGTGCCATGCCCGTAGCGGTCAATGTGGGCAATCCGGTGGAGGCGGTGAGTTTTAATCTCGGGGCGGTGGGGCAGGCCACAGTAAGCCGTCATGTGCTGGTGGCGTATGATGAAGTTTATGCCATCAATTATTTTAATGTAAATGAACCCCCTTATTGGCGGCAGGAATTCACGGATGCTTCCAGCATGTTGCAGTGGGCGGATGCCAATTATGCGTCGCTGGTCACGCAATGCCAGACGTTTGATTCCGCCGTTCTGGCGGACGCCAATAAAATCGGCGGTTATCAATATGCCACGCTGGTGTCCCTGGCGTACCGACAATCTTTGGCGGCCATGGGAATTGCCGCGGATCGTAACGGCCTGCCGATGGTCTACACCAAGGAGGAAACCAGCAATGGTGATATTGCGACGGTGGATGTCATTGCTCCGGCATCGCCGTTGCTGCTGACGTTTTGTCCGCAATTGGAAGCGGCATCCCTCGTGCCGGTGCTGAATTCCGCCAACACGCCGCTCTGGACATTTCCCTGGGCTCCCCATGATCTGGGCACCTATCCCATATGTGTCGGTCATTACAATACCGGCGGGGAAAATATGCCCATCGAAGAGAGCGGCAACATGATTATCATGGCGGCCGCCATTGCCAAGGCGGAAGGCAATGCTGATTTCGCCGCCAAGTATTGGAATTTGTTCAGCAGTTGGGCGCTGTATTTAAAACAATCCGGTTATGATCCGGGTTTGCAGTTAAGCACCAATGATTTCCTGGGCTTCATGGCGCACAATGCCAATTTATCCGTCAAAGCGATTGTCGCCATGGGGGCGTATGCCATGCTCTGCCGCATGCGCAGCCAGGAGGAATTGTCCGGCGGCAACCAGGCCGCCGCAACGGCCTTGCTGACGGAGGCCAATGAATATCAGGCCACAGCCAAGGAATGGGTGAAAAGTTGGATGGCGGTGGATAATGACGGCACGCATTACCGCATGGCCTTTGATAAGCCGGGTACTTGGAGCATGTTGTATAACCTGCAGTGGGATCAAACTTTGGGGCTGGGGCTGTTTCCAATTTCCGTGCGCAAGGAAGAATCCGCATTTTACGCCACGCAGCTAAATCAATGGGGCCTGCCGGATCGCAGTTCGGTAACACAGACCAAGACTGATTTTGAAATCTGGACTGCCACCATGTGTTCCACCCCGGTATTTAATGCCATCATCGATGACATTTATAATTTCATGGATCAGTCTTCCGGGCGCGTGCCAATGACCGATCAATATGACACCATCGCGGGTTGGAGTGGTATGCACGCCAGACCGGTGGTCGGTGCCACGTTCATGCCCATGCTCAACAATATGGCCATCTGGAAGAAATGGGCTTCGCAGGGGGCAATGTTTTCCGATAACTGGGCACCCCTGCCGCCGGCCCCGGTGGTGAATCAAGTTGTGCCCACCGCACAGGACAGCACAACGCCGATTATCTGGAGCTACACCACGACTCAGCCGGCCGCTAACTGGTTTGCCACCGCCTTTGACGACAGCAGTTGGGGCACCGGACCGGCCGGCTTTGGCACCGTGGATCCTAACGTGACGCCCAACACCAGTTGGACCACATCGGATATCTGGCTGCGCCGGACCTTCACCATGCCCACGGGAAATTATCCCAACCTGGAGGTCTACTGTTATCACGATGAAGATATTGAAGTATATATTAATGGCGTACTGGCGGCCTCAGCCCCGGGATATTCGACCAACTATGTGGCACTGCCCATCACGCCTGCGGGACTGGCCGCGCTGCACGCGGGACAAAATGTTATGGCCGTGCATGTGCATCAGACCGTGGGAGGGCAGTTTGTGGATGTTGGTTTAGCGCAATGGTACGTACCAACCAATTAAGGCTGCCGCCAGGACGAAAAATGGCTGGCCGCCCCGGATGCGGCCGTCGCAGTAATTTTGGAAAGTTCACATAATCCCGGCGTTGCCGGAGGGAAAGATTAAAAATAAAGGCGGTATACATCATGAAGGATTTATTTAGTAGAACGTCAAATCGGCGGGCAAGTCTGATCAGTGCATGCGCTGTGCTGGCCGGTGCCACGGTCGCTTTTGGACAGGGCGGAAATATCAGCATTACCACCAGTCCGGACAATGTCACTGGACTGACCGCGGGTCTGGTGGCCACGGTATGGCACGTCGGCGCGGCACAGTTGCCGTCTGATCCTGTTCCGACCACGGCGGATATCAATAATGTCGAATCGTATATTGCCACCGGTTCGGCAAGTTACGGCGGATTTACCTACAACCTGCCCGCCCCGGCCTACAGCTTTCTCAACACTGCCGACACGTTTAACTATCCCGGTAACGGCGCTGGTGGAACGGCCGGCAATGGGGGGTATGCGGCAACCTATTATTATCTCGGCAAAGATGCTGCCGGAGCTGCTACGGTAGATGGCAATCCCTGGGCGCAGTCGATTATTGACCAGTTGGGGTATATCAAAATTCCCCAGGCCGGAACCTACAATTTTCAGATCAACTCGGCGGATGATGCCGCTAATGTGATGGTGGGTGGTACGATTGGCGTGCCCGGTACCGGTACGGATGTCTCCGCCGCCGGTTATAATTCAACCCAGATTCCGGCCATGGAAAACTCGGCGCAAGTGGCGTTCAGCAGTGCGGGATATTACCCCATTGAAATTATGAACTATCAGCAGGTTGGCTCGGCCAATATGCAGTTTTCTGTTACCAGCCCGGTTGGTGCCGCCCAGGTTGGCTATTATTCCACGCCTGCCGCAGTTGCCGGGGTAACGCCGTTTAGCCCAGCACCTGTAGCGCCCTCGGCCAGTCCCACCCCCTTGCACGAATGGAATTTTATTGCTTCAAATGTAAGCGGGAATACGGTATATGATATCGGCTCGGCGAATGCCGGGGCCAATCCCACCTCTGGCCTTCTTACCGGCGGCGCCACAGTGGCGAATGGTGTGTTGGTCACCACCAACTCTGGCGTACAGGGAATGGCGATTCCCTATGCCGCCTTAAGCAATATATCCGGTAGTTTCAGCGTTGAGGATGTGTTTACCCGCAGTGCTGCGGACACGGGATATAGTACGGTGTTTTCTTTTGGGCAAAGCACGTCGGAATATCTGCTCTCTCATCCGTCGCGGGTGGATAATCAGACGATGACTGGAGAGGTATACAATGGCACCATGCAAAGCGGCGGCACCGGGCAGATTGCGCTGAACTGGAAAGGCGGTGCCGCGATTCCGGGGCAACCAACGGTGGAAGTCATGGCCTATGATTCCACGAACGACACGCTAAGTTACTACGTCAACGGCGTATTGCAGGGCACCGCGTTCGTTACGGGCGGCCTGAATCTTTCGCAATTGGCGGGCACAGGGCCGCAAAATAACGGTATTGGCGGCTTCGATGCCTTTGGGGATCCCGCCTTTGCCGGCACCACCACAGATTTCCGAATTTATGGCTCGGCTTTAACCGCGGGTCAAGTCTTGTCTGATTACCAGACATTTGTGCCCACAGCAGTGCCTGATGCTGCATCCGTCTTATTGATGAGTACGGGTTTGATTGGGCTGGTGCTGGTACGCAGACGCCGGTCCCCCGAGGTATTGCGTTTTTTGAGAATGGATCAGAAGCAATAATAGGATGATGAGTTCTGGTATCGGCAGTCTTTGCCAGGTTGACGGTTGCTTTAGAAAACCAGTAAATGCTGGGTGCTTTGGCAAGGTTGTTTTCTCTTTTGGAGTCGTTCAATGCGTGTATGGACAAAAAGTGTCTTTCTTTCATCAATTGCAGCGCTTCTCATGCTGGGGCAATTTGGCGGTACCTCAGGGGTCTCTGCCGCGCCGGCATTTCGGCCGCCGGCGGTGCCGCTGGTAACCTTTGATCCGTACATGAGTATCTGGTCGGAGAATAATCATCTGGCGGATCATCGCACCCGCTACTGGGATGGTCGCATCCAGAGTCTGGTAAGTCTGGTGCGTGTTGATGGCACAACCTATCGGCTTATGGGCAATCAGCCCAGTACCGCACCGGCCATGCATCAGGTCAGCGTGACCGTGCGGCCGACAACGACGATTTATCAGTTCTCCAACCGTAACATTGACCTCACGCTGACTTTCATGACGCCGCGTTTGCCGGCGAGCCTCAAGACCATGACCCTGCCGGTAACCTACATAACCTGGAGCGTAAAATCCGCGGATGGCCAAAGCCATCAGGTGCAGGTGTATGACAGTACCAGTTCAGCCATCGCAGTTAATCATGACCAGCAGAAAGTTACTTGGAGCCGCAAAACCTTCGGACCTTTGACGGCATTGAAAATAGGTTCAACCACGCAGAGTTATTTTGATATTTCCGGCGATCCCGTGGGCTTGGACTGGGGTTATATTTACACCGCCGCCTCCAGCAAAAAAAGCACCTCGTGCCTGGCCTCCAATGGCCGATGCATCAATGATTTTGTGCTACACGGGCGGTTGCCCCAAACCGATTCCACCAACATGCCCCGGGCGGTAAGTGCCGGCGAGCCGGTGGAAGCGTTTGCGTTTAACTTGGGCAAAGTCACCGATACCGCGGTCACCCGGCATGTGATGGTGGCTTATGATGAAGTCTATGCCATTGATTACTTTGGACAATATCAGAGACCCTATTGGCGGCACATTTTTAAGACACCCTCCAGGATGTTCCAATGGGCAGCCGGCCACTATAAATCTCTGATGAAGAAAAGCGTCGCCTTTGATTCCTCGGTGATTACCGATGCTAAGCGCATCGGCCGCTATCAATATGCCACCATTGTTTCCATGGCATATCGCCAGGCGCTGGCGGCCATGGGCATGTCCGCTGATGCCCATGGTATGCCTATGGTCTATACCAAGGAAGAGACCAGCAACGGGGATATTGCGACCGTGGATGTATTTTTCCCGGCCTCTCCACTGCTGTTAACGTTCTGCCCGCAGTTGGAAGCTGCCTCGATGGTACCGGTACTGAATTCCGCCAATACGCCGCGCTGGAAGTTCGCCTGGTCCCCGCATGATTTAGGCACATATCCAATATGCACGGGCCATTACAATTCCGGTGGAGAGAACATGATGGTGGAAGAAAGCGGCAACATGATTATCCTTGCCGCGGCCATTGCCAAGGCAGAAGGGAATGCTGACTTTGCCACCAAGTATTGGCCACTCCTGACCAAGTGGGTCAGATACTTGAGAAAGAGCGGCTTTGATCCGGGAAAGCAGTTAAGCACCAATGACTTCCTGGGCTTCATGGCCCACAACGCCAATTTATCGGTGAAAGCCATTGTCGCCATGGGCGCTTATGGCATGTTATGCCGCATGCGCGGTATGACCGCCCAGGCCAATGACTATCAGTCGCTGGCCCGGCGCTGGGCGCACAAATGGATGAAAGTGGATAACGATGGCAACCATTACCGCATGGCGTTTAATCAGCCGGGAACGTGGAGCATGGTTTACAACATGGTCTGGGATCAGGCCTTGGGATTGCATATATTTCCTATGTCGGTACGGCGGAAGGAAATGGCCTTCTATATGACCAAGCTCAATAAATATGGCTTGCCAGATCGCAGCACGGTAACGCAGACTAAAACGGATTTTGAAATCTGGACAGCGACACTGGCCACGGAGCATTCGCAGTTCCAGAGCATCATCAATCGCATCTATAAATTCCTGAATCAAAGTCCAAAGCGGGTGCCCTTTGCTGATCAGTATGGCACGCGCAAAGCTTGGGCTGGCATGCACGCGCGTCCGGTGATGGGGGCAGCCTTTATGCCCATCATGAATCAAACACAGATATGGCTGAAATGGGCGGGCCGCGGGGCCAAATTCCCGGACAACTGGGCACCCTTGCCACCACCGCCGGTCATCAAACAAATTGTGCCCACCGCCCGGAACATGCCAATTATGTGGCATTACACCATCCACAAGCCGTCCGCCGGCTGGAATAAACCGGGATTCGATGACAACAACTGGCAAAGAGGCCCCGCGGGCTTTGGAACACTGGATCCGGGTGTCTCGCCGCGGACACGCTGGACCACGGATAATATCTGGCTGCGGCACCACTTTATCATGCCAGCAGGCCACTATCCTCATTTGGTGGTGTATTGTTATCACGATGAAGATGTGCAAATTTACATCAACGGTGTATTAGCCGCATCCGCACCGGGATTCAGCACCACTTATGTGCCGTTGCGCTTAACGGCCGCTGGCAAAAAGTCGCTGCATCCGGGCCGCAATCTTATGGCGGTGCATGTCCTGCAAACCACCGGCGGCCAGTTCTTTGATGCCGGCCTGGCCCAGTGGTATATTCCAAAGAATTAATGGAGTGATTCATGACGCTACTCAATCCAATGACCTCTCGCCTGCATCGCGCACTTTGTCGCGGTGTGAAGGTGCTCTCTCCACTCGATAGCCTCCCGCGAACGCGTGGCCATTGGTGCAACGTTATAAGGGCCGCGGCGCTGGCAGGCTTTCTGGTTTCGACGCTGGTCCAGCGCGTCCAGGCCGCAACCATACGCCACGTACAACTTCCTGTCATCGCGCGGCGATATCCGACACTTCAACCGAAGATGCCCACTCCGGCGCGACATCTGTTTGTTGCGAACATGGCGGGACTTTCCAAAGCCCAGCGCGTGCTGCTGACAAGTTTGCAGGGGCTGGTGAACCGCAATAAACCGCGCATTTTTCTAATCTGGGGAAAAGATGATTCCTTTTGGCTCAAGCAAATGCAAAAACAGGGGGCAACGGGAACCACCATCCCGGTGCGGCATCCGCTTTCGTTGGTGCGGCGTTTTCGGTCACTGATTCGTGGGGCCGTTGTGCCTGACCCGAAAGTCTATGATTCCCCGGATATTGCCGCCGACATAGCCGCGGTGGATAACCTGGTAATCGCCACACCGCGGTTGGCACATCGGCTAAATCTGCCCATCCGTGCCGATTTGCGCGGCAAGTTCAAATCCGATGCCCAGGCCCTGCGATATTTGCGTCTGCATCTGGCACGGCAAATGAACCCATTTTTATTTCTGTGTCTTGATCCGAAGCTGCTGGCCGGCGGCGGGGAGGATCAGGTCATCGCGGCCAAAGGCATGACCTTCTGGGTTACCGGTCGCAATGCCGGTCATGAGCCGGGGGCGAATATGGCTGCGGAAAAAATGCAGTTGGAGCGGCTGTTTGCCCAAACGCCGCTAGACGGCGTCGTGCGTGGCTATTGGTGGTGCGGCAACGGGATGGGCCTCGATGAAGGACCGGGCGTGGCGCTGGGGTCTAAGTATGGGAAAATCACGGTAGTCAGTGACTATCTGCAAAATATGTCCGTATTCAGCGGCGTGAAACTATCGCATATCACCCAGCATTTTTCGCCTCCTCCGGCCTTGAATCGATCCAAAGTATATCTGTCGCTGGCGATCTCTGATGGCGATAATCTGTGCATGTGGTATCACTATTTTCGGCATTGGTTTGTCAATCCTGCACATGGCAAACTGGCCATCGGGTGGGGCATGGGGCCGACACTCATTGATGAAGCCCCAACGCTGGCCCGCTGGTTCTACCAACATGCCGGAAGCAAGGACGAATTTTTCTGTGATGTCTCGGGCGCTGGTTATATTTATCCGCCGGACTGGGGGAAAAGATTGCTCCATCGACGCAGGGCGGTCAAACATTTTTATCGTTGGACATGGAAATATATGCAACGCATGGACATGAAAACGCTGCGTATCATGCCATTGGCCAATACTTCCGGCAGGCAGGACCGAGCTTCCATTGCCGAAGTTGCCGGGGCGTTACCCCACGTGAAATTCCTGCTGCCGGATTACAGTTATCAAGGCGAAAAACGCTATGCGCATCTAACCTATACGCTGCCGTCCGGGCAGGCGGTATTTCGCGCTGCGGTCAATGGCGGGGGGGTAAAGAACCTGGCGCGACAGATACGGCAGCGCGTGGGAAGCATCCGCCCGGCATTTCTTAATGTGTTTATATCTCCCTGGGACAACAACAATCTGCCGGAATTAAATCGACTTATGAAAAAGCTGGGCCCCGGATTTGTGGATGTGACGCCCTCGCAGCTTGATGCGCTTTACCGCGAAGCATCAACGCGTGCCGGGCATTAGGGGTAAAATAGCGGCGTGGACCGGCTAAAAAGCCGAAATCCAAAATAGCCAAATTGGAAAGTTGAAAGTTGAGGTTTCTATGAAACGTGTAATACATCATGCGATGGATCGCCGCACTTTATTAAAAGTCATTGCCGCAGCAGGTGTATTGGGTACTATTTCTACCCGCGCATCTGCGGCGTTGGGATTTAATGCCGCTTCCGCTCCCGATAGTTTCGACCCCAGTACCGCACCCTGTTCCGGGTTAACTTGTGCCGCACGGCCCATCATTGGAACAGGTTGGCACGGCCACACCTTCCCCGGAGCAACCGCGCCATTTGGCTTAGTGCAATTAAGCCCGGATACCGCCGGCCCACCCGAGCCGAAGTGGAACACGACGTGGGATATTTATAATTGGGATCACTGTCCGGGCTATCATTACCCCGACGATGTGGTCAAGGGTTTCAGCCACACGCATCTTTCCGGCACCGGAGCCAAAGACCTTGGCGATGTCTTGCTTATGCCGGTGGTGGAAGGGCGCAACTGGGGTTGGGAAGCATTGGCTCCCGGTAAGCAACATGCCGATCAAATCGCAGCCTTAGGCCCCAATTCCGGATGGGTATCCCGCGGCAAAGCTAAAGGCTACAGTTCCAGCTTTTCCCATCAGCAGGAAACCGCTCGTGCCGGGTATTACAGCGTGTATCTGCAAACGCCGCGTGTGAAGGCGGAATTAACCGCTACCACACGCTGCGGCATGCACCGCTATACCTATCCATCTTTGCCGCAAGCAACACGCCGGGGTGTGATATTGGATTTGGTACATGGCCTGGGTTGCACGGTCTACCATGCCCAATTGAATATTGAAAATGCCACAACCATCAGCGGTAAACGCTACACCCATGGCTGGGCAGCCGATAAGCAAGTCTACTTTGTCATGGAATTCTCCCATCCCATTGCCCAGGCACAGGTTCAGGTAGATGGCCACACCCGCACCGCAACCGCCCCCGACCGCTTCTCGGGCACGCATATTAAAGCAATCTTCAGTCATGCCCATAGCGCTAAGCCCCTGCTGGTGCGCGTGGGGCTATCTTGTACCGGTATAGAAGGTGCACGTAAAAATCTGGCCGCGGAAATGCCGGTATTTGATTTTGATGCGGTGCATCAGCAGGCTGAAAGAGTATGGAATAAAGCCCTTTCTGCCATTCAGGCACAATTTCCCAATAAGGAACTTACCGAAACGTTCTATACCGCCGCCTATCACGGCATGGTGGCCCCAGCAACATTTAATGATGCAGATGGCACTTATCGTGGGGAAGATCGTAAAAACCATGCCAATCCAGGCTTTACCAATTACACCACGATGTCGATATGGGATATATATCGTGGTGAGTTTCCCCTGATGATGCTCATGCAGCCACACCGTACCAATGATGTCATTAAAACACTTTTAGCCGATTACAAACAGCTAAACCAGCATTCCCTGCCAGTCTGGCCGTTGTGGGGCAATGAAACCTGGTGCATGACGGGGTTCCATGTGGTGGGCATGATCGCTGGTGCCTATGTGCGGGGATTCCGGGATTATGATGTGGAAGCGGTGTATGCAGCGATGCGTGATACCGCGCTGGTGGGGGCCACCGCAAATAACAACAAGGCGTTGCAACATCAGTTCCGTACCCTGGGCTATGTAGCATCCGCCCCCGGGGCACAGAGCGTTTCACGAACCATGGATTTTGCCTATGACTATTGGTGCGTAGGAGCGATGGCTGAACTCCTGGGCAAACATGCAGATGCCAAAATGTTTTATAAGCTGGGACAAAACTATAAGAATCTTTTTGATCCCAAGGTAGGTTTCATGCGCGGCAAACTTGAAGACGGCTCCTGGCGCACGCCCTTCAGGCCTGATCAGGAATACTGGCATGATTACACGGAATCCGACGCGTGGGAAGCCACGTTTAACGTCATGCAGGATGTACCGGGACTCATTGATCTTTTAGGTGGTGATCAGGCATTTATCGCCAAACTCGATACCTTGTTTACAGCTCCATCCAAAATCTATGCTTCTCCGCCGGATATCAGCGGCATGGTGGGGCAGGACGCCCAGGGCAATGAACCCAGCAATCACATTCCATATCTGTACCCCTTTGCCGGTGCAGCCTGGAAAACACAATATTGGATTCGCAAAGTGCTGGCCCTTTACAACAACACTCCCAACGGTGTTCCCGGCAATGATGATTGCGGACAAACCTCCAGTTGCTTCGCCTTGGGGGCATTGGGCTTTTATCCGGTCAATGCGGTTACCGGTGTTTACATCATCGGCAGCCCGCTGATTCACCGCGCCAGGATTCATAACCCGGCCAAAGGCACCACCTTCACGATCATTGCCGACAACAATTCGCATGAAAATATGTACATACAAAGTGCCAAACTCAACGGCCGGGAATTAACCCGCGCATGGTTTACCAATGCCGATATCCTCGCCGGCGGTGAATTGTATTTCCACATGGGCCGTAAGCCCAATAAAGACTGGGCCAGTGCCAAGGCAGATCGGCCGCCATCGGGGCTGGTGGCATGATGAGCAATGGCCAAAGGTAAATTAAATCCGCGACACCCTCTTGCGCAACTGGCTCATTCCGCAGCCCCCGTGGCGGCGCGATTCCCGAATTATGAGCCGAAAACCATCCTGTTAATGCCGCACAAGCGTTCTGTGACCATGACCCTGGGTCCACTCCGCGCGGAGTTGACATTTTTCAGTACCACAATATAACTACGCCGATAAACGCAGATGGAGGTCGCACGCGATGATCTCCACGCGGTCATAGAAAGGCGCACCAGTAAGATGACAGATTTCAACGCTAGCCCTAAACCCAACGAAGTTTCACGCCGCAATTTTCTTAAAGTGCTCGGGGCGGCCTCGACCGCTATGGTTATCGCGCCGCCGCTTTCCGCTACCGCCAAAGCCTACGCGGAAGAAATTGGCGTCCCATTGCGCGGGCCAGATGGCAAGATTATCGTTTTTCATCCACCCATGGCGTCCGGCATTCCCTTGGGGGGCATGGGGGCGGGCACATTCGAGATTCGCGCGGATGGTGGCATGTACGAATGGCAGATTTTTAATAACTGGGCACAGCGGCTGGTTTTGCCGGATACATTTTTTGCAATTCGGGCCCAGGAACAGGGGAAAGCTGCCGTAGTGCGCCGACTTGAAACAATTCGGCAGTCCTCTAATCCGGGCCAACCCGTTAAGAATATCACGTATGAGGGCCGTGCGCCCATCGCGCGACTGCGTTATGAGGAACCTGCCCTTCCGGTCGCGGTATCACTGACGGCATGGTCTCCGTTTATTCCACACCAACCACGCGATTCGGGGCTGCCCGGCGCTATATTTACTTTCGAGCTTACCAATCATGGGCACACTCCGGTGCATACGACACTGCTTAGCAGTATCCGCAATGGCGTCGCACTCAACAATGGCTGGATTGGCACGCAAAATCGCCTGGAGCGGGGGCCGGAGATGACCGCCATTCACATGGCTGGCCGTATCGACGGACGGCCATCGGTGATGAGTAAACAGGTTCGAGTATTGGTATTGTTGGAGTCTTTGCCGTCTCGCGTGAGCGAAGTGCTCTCCAGTGCAAAAAACTTAACCATGGATACCAGCGTGGCTGTCAAGAATGGTAAAATCACGCTGCCGTATTCCACTGCCGATGAACTGGTCAAGCATTATGATGTTATCTGGATTGGTGAAATCCCCCACACCCGCACCACTCTCGGCCATGAAAATATGGCCATGATTCGTGACGCAGTGCATAAAGGCGTGGGCTTGCTGGTAACCGGCGGGTGGGACGCCTTCTACGGTGATAGCAGCACACGCTGGGGGCATCTCAACGGCACGCCCATTGAACAGGCACTGCCTGTCAAATTTTGTGACTCGGTGGATGCTGTCAACCAATCAACATCCATAGTCGTCGCCGAAAAGGCTGATTTTGTTTTAGGTGACCCGCAACTCGAAACCATCGGTGGTTATAATCGCCTGGCAGCGGTCAAACCCGATGGGAAAGTACTGCTGAAGACCGATACTGGCGCACCTCTGTTGATTACGGGAAATTATGGCGCAGGCCGTACTGCGGTCCTGGCCACTTCGGTCAGTGGAGGTTGGCCTCCGGCGCGGTGGACGCAAATGCCATTCTTTTACGGCGGATTGTTGGCCCACATCGCCCACGCCACCTTCACACCGGGATACGGTGTGGATTCCTTTGACTCCTCCAGCGGCGATATGACCCTGGCCGCCCTTTCCGGTGATGCACACGCCGCCGTGCAGTGGCGCGATGTAGACAAGTTCTGGTCTAATTTTGAAAATCATGGCACCTTGTTGGAGCAGGAGGTGGGCCCCGAAAATGCGCGCAACACTGCCTTAGCCTTCGCCATCGACTTGAAACCCGGTGAAACAAAAAAAGCGACATTTATTCTGGCGTGGTATTTCCCCAACCAATATGACTATTCCAGCAACGCCAATTTTCTCGGGCACATCTACAACCGCTGGTTTCGCAACTCCCTGGAGGTGGTCCGGGAAGTGGCTCACCGCCATGAAGACCTATTTAACCGAACCCTGACCTTTCAAAACGCGCTGTATAACAGCAGTATGCCGCCCAAGGTCAAGGATGCGATCAACGCCCAGCTTACCACGCTAAGCAAGGAAACTTGGTGGGTAAAAGATGGCACGTATGCGGTCTGGGAAGGTATGGGCTGTTGTGGCTTGCAGACGATGGATGTGGCGTTTTATGCTTCCCACCCCATTTCACTTCTTTTTCCCCATCAGCAAAAGTCTTCCATGCGGCTTACCGCCCGCCATCAAAAACCCGATGGTGAGATACCGCACTTTTTCCCCGGTACATTTGAGCACCCGGATGCCTGGTTCAAAATTGACCTTATGCCCGCATTTGCCCTGATGGTCTATCGCGATTATCTCTGGTCGGGTGACCATGGATACCTGCGTGAAATGTGGCCCGTAATTACCAAGGCCATGGCCTATGACCAACGCACTGATAAAGATAAAGATTTTCTTCCCGACGATCATGGCTTGGACAGTACATTCGACGGCTGGCCCATGAGCGGAACAACTTCTTATGTTTCAAGCATCTGGTTAGCCGGGCTGGCGGCGGGCATTCGCATGGCGCGGATATTGGGCGACACCACAACCGAAGCCAACTACACTCTCTGGCTGGAAAAAGGCCAAAAGAGCTTTGAACGTGAATTGTGGAATGGCCACTATTATCAGATGGCCCGCGATATGCAGACCGGCACCGAGAATACCGGAATTTTATTAGCGGGAACGGTCGGACAGTGGTTTGCAGATACCTGCGACTTGGGCGATATTCTGCCGCGTGACCATGTTAAACTCCACAATGAAGCAGCTTTTCACTATTGCCGCCAAAAGACCCGCCCGGGCATGCCGTATGTCGACCCTGATGACGGAATCGCCTACATCAACGGATTCTGGCCCCACGGCGGAACGCCGGGAGGTGAAGGGCAGTGGAGCGGGCCATGGACCGGAATTGAATATATGTTTTCCTCATCCTTGGCTTTTCTGGGGCGGACGGATCTTGCAGTTACTGTAACAACTGACGTTTATGATCGGTATGTGCATCAGCGGGCTCCGTGGGATCATGTGGAATGTGGCGAACACTATTTCCGCCCGTTAAGCGTCTGGACCGTACTGCTGGCCCTGCAGGGCTTCCGTTGGGATGCCGTGCGGCGGTCGTTGGGATTTACGCCGCGGATTTCCGAAAAAGATCATCGGTCGCTGTTTTGCACCGCCGCCGGGTGGGGTGAGTATTTTGCCATGAATTCTGGAACACGGCGCGTCCATCGAATCGTGCATCAGGCCGGGAAATTGGCGCTATCTGAATTTACAATTGGCCTCACACCGGTGGAGGGCACTGATCCAACGAAAGGTCTGCGGTGTATCTGTGGCGGCGTCGCGGTTCAAGCTGCTGGGAAAGTGGTTGATGGTCGCATGGTTATCGGCTTTCAAAGCCCCCTGCGTCTAAAACCGGGGGCAACGCTGGAAATTTCCTGGGATCGCGCGGATTCATAACCGCACGGATGTTCAGCGTGATGCACGTCAAGCGCGATAATGCGTCATCTTAATCTTCGCGGGCGGGGGCGCTCGCGGTTCACGAGGCTTTCTGGTAAAACTATCAGCCCGCGGCCTATGCGCTCAATGTGCATGCGCAGGGCCACCGGATGTTGCCCCTGGAGAATGACGATACCATGAATTTTTCAGCCTATAAAAACCGATCAGTACTGGTGACGGGGGGTGCCGGATTTATTGGCTCGCATCTGGTTCGGGGCTTATTGGCCGCCGGTGCGCAGGTGCGGGTATTGGATAATCTCAATGGCGGCTCCGAGGCGAATTTGGCCCAGGTCGCACCGCAGATAGATTTTATGCTCGGTGACATTACCGATTTGCAGCAGTGCCGTAAGGCCGCCGCGGGCGTTGAAATTCTGTTTCACCTGGCGGCGCTGGGAAGTGTTCCTGGTTCGGTGGCTGATCCGATCCGTTATAATACCGTCAACATCGGGGGAACCCTTAATGTGCTGGAGGCCGCAAGACTGGAAAAAGTTGGCCGTGTTGTTTATTCCGCCAGCAGCAGTGCGTATGGCGAAAGTCCCACACTGCCCAAGCATGAAGGAATGAAGGCCGCACCAAAAAGTCCGTATGCGGTGGGAAAATATGCCGGCGAATTATACGCGGGCATGTATGCCCAGGTATATGGTCTGGCGACAATTTGTCTGCGTTATTTTAATGTGTTCGGTCCCCGGCAAAATCCGCGTAGCGCCTACGCCGCGGTCATCCCGGCCTTTATCACGGCGGTGCTGGAAAATCGCCGGCCTCAAATTTACGGTGACGGCGGACAAACGCGGGATTTTTGCCACGTTTCAAATGTTGTTCATGCCAATATGCTGGCGGGAATTTGTGCCAAGCCACCATTCGGCGAGGTTATCAATATTGCCTGCGGACAAAATATCAGCCTGAACAGTCTTCTTGAAAAGATCGTCAAGCAACTTGGCAAATCGGTTCATGCAGAATATCTTACTCCCCGCCCCGGCGATGTCCGGGACTCGTTGGCGGATATTACCCTGGCCCAAAAGGTCATTGGTTATGATCCGGTGTTATTTTTTGATGAGGGCCTTGCGCAAACAGTGCAATGGTATGCAAATGCTTACAAAGCTGTTTAGGTTCAACACTTCCATAAGAAATTCTTCCCGAACCCGATCTGGGCCTTTGCAGATGAAATTGCGCATGCAAGTTCATCTGAATCCCATGTTCAGGCAGCGACTCCGGGCCATGGCGTTTTTTATTTTAGCCGCGGCATTGATGTCGCCCCTGGCGGGGTGTGTGGATCTCACCGGGTTGCCGGCGGATCCGTTGGCGGCGCATGGGGCTTTGCGTGTGACCGTCTCTGACCGATATCCGGGACATGTGTATTGCATGCGCGGATTTTTAGGGATCTTCTCAACCGGCATGGACACGTTCTCTCAGACGTTGAATCGGCGGCACATCATCAGCGCCGCGGCTTTGGCGGATGAAGCGCGCATGCAGTTTGAGCATCATTTGCTGTCCGCGGAAAAACAACGCCTGCTTCATGGCCCGCTTATTCTCATCGGTCACTCGTATGGCGCAGATGACCAGATTCGCGTGGCCCGATATCTGGGGCACCACGGCTATAAAGTCATGCTTCTGGTTTTGCTGGATCCGGTGACGCCGCCGCGCATTCCCAGCAACGTCCGGCAGTGCTTTGTCATTTATAAAAGCCATCCACTGACCGATTGGTTGCCGTTTCTTCGCGGCGTGCCCGCCAAGGCGGCCAATCCGCGTATGACGCACGTAACCAACGTGAATGTCCGCGATATGCCCGTGCCGTTTCATCAAGCGGGCATAAATCACATCAACATCAGTGCCGACCATGGCGTGCAAACTTTGATGCTCAGCGTGGTTTTACGTGCCTTGCGGGATTGGAAACTCAGGCACAACTTCCCTGTAAAAGCCACGACATTACGCAACAATCCCCGTTTTCCATGAACTTCGTTATGATGGGGGCTACGGAGGTTAACGGATGTTGATGCTGCCAAGACTCTCAGCCGCTGCTTCAGGGTTATGGGTAATTATTTACTGGGGAACGGTGATCATAAAAGCCGTTCGCCTTAGCCGTAAAATCGGCAAGGATCCCAATGTATTGCCGCGCGAAAAAACCGGTCGCAGCCTGCGATTGCTTTGGACACCAGCCATTATCGCCTGGTGCATTCTTCCCTGGGTTTCGGCTTTACGTGGCTTTTCCCCCGTTTGGTATCTGCGGGCGCTTTGGCCGATGACAAGGCAAACCCAGTGGATTGGCGTCGGGGCAACGTTGTTGGGCTTACTGGCGTTGGTTCTGACATTTATTTGTTGGCGGCAGATGGGCCGATCATGGCGCATCGGTATTGACCCCGGCGAAAAAACAGAACTTATTATTCTCGGTGCCTATCGGATCGTCCGGCATCCCATTTACGCACTTTCCATTATCCTCATGCTGTGTACGTTTTTAACCGTACCGACACTTTTAATGCTGGCAGCCGCCCTGATTCATATCACGCTTATTACCCTGGAAGCCCTGCGCGAGGAACAGTATCTGCGCCAGATTCATGGCGCACCATACGCTGCCTACTGTGTTCGCACGGGGCGGTTTATACCACGCGTACTGCGCGCACCATTACGAGATTTGGCATAGACGTGTGGCATGAATAACACATCATCATCTCCCGATTCCCTTCCCGGTGATTCGCCGGGCAACATTCGCACCATGCGCCTGAATATCTTTCAGCAGCTTATGCGAAGTTGGACCACGCTGGGACCTTACAATGCGGCGCAGGCCATGCAGTTAGGCGGCACCTGCGATACTCCACGCTGGCAGGCCGCGATTGATGATGTCGTCCACGCCATTGGCCTGGGATCGCCGCAGTTTCAAGGTCAATGCGCCGTATTTAGCAATCGCAAAACCGTTGCGCTGCAAGTGTGTCACGAATCCCTGTCCACGCTGTCCGCCCGCGAACTCAACACGCCGTTCGCCCCAACCGACGTTCCGTTGCGCGTGTGTATGGTTCCCGAAGGGAAGGGATATTGGCTGCTGACAACTTACGATCATTGGATTGCCGACAGTTGGAGCATCCGTGAGTTTATGCGATTGATTCTCAAAGTTTATGATGGCACGCCCGTGGAGCGTCTGTCGGTATTGCGTATCAGTGATCAAACCTTTGATAAAGTATTTCAACTCCGCAGCGCACTGGCAAAGCCCGCAAAAACACTCCATGCCGCGCGCCGCTATTTCACGCATCGTCGATCGTGGCGGTTTGATCTTACTGATCCGATGGATTTCTCCGCCGGTTGCTCCATGCACGCCCTGCCCGAGCGAACCGTCAACAATCTTCTTGCCTGCGCCAAAGTTCATCAGTGTCGGATCAACGATATTTTCCTGGCCGCCATGGCCATGGTGATCGGGCAGCTTACCGCCCAGAACCGCTATAAACTGCGCCGCCGCTGGTGGGCCGGCGGACGCACTGCAGTGAGCCTCGGATCCATTGTCGATATTCGTGCTTTGGCCGATGAGCCTTTGGATCAAACGTTTGGCTTATTTTTAAGTTCCTGCATTACGACCTTTCGAAAACCTGAAACTTACACGCCGACCGACTTAATCCGCCGCGCCGCCCGACAAACCGCCGCTTTTAAAAAGCGATCGGGTGCTATTGCGGCATTTGGTGAATTAGCGGTCGTTAAATATTTCTCTGAACTTTACGGTCAGCCCCGCCATAAAGCGCTTTTCTTTCAGAAAAATTGCCCCCTCCTGGCCGGCGTATCGAATGTCAATCTGACCGGGGCATGGATGGACCAACGCACGGGCACCGGAACCGCGGTACAAAATTACATCCGCATTTCCCCCGTCGGGCCTTTGCTGCCCGTTGTCTTCGCCCTGACAACATTTCATTCCCGCTTGAGTTTATGCCTGACTTGGCGGAAAGCCGCGCTCACGGAGGCACAAGCGGCTCACTTAGTAGACGGGTTCATGAAGTTCCTTGAGGACGTAAAGCCATGAACCATGCGCATTTCAATTTAGCCAACGTCATACGCCGCCCGCAGCCCCTGGCTGCGATTTTTCCACCCACCTGCTGGGTCACCGGCCAAAGTATTGCGCCCGCTGATAACGGGCTGTGTCCGGACATTCAACACCAGATTCGCCAGCAGTTGCTTTGGCCCTATTGCCAGTCCTGCGGCAGTACGCTTGGGCCATTTGCCGCGCGGGGAAGTTGTCGGAATTGCCTGCATCGTAAACTGGGGCTGGATCGCATCATTCGCGTGGGTACGCTTAACGGGCCGCTAAGCCGTTTGATTCACAATATGAAATTTGCCCGGCATTGGGCCTTGGCACCCATTCTGGCACCGTGGATGGCCGAGGCCCTGCAACATGCGGCGCCCGGCCCGATTGACCAATTTATTCCCGTGCCCCTGCATTGGTTCCGGCAGTGGCGGCGTGGTTTTAATCAGGCCTTTGAACTGGCCTGGGAGTTATCCGGAATTCTTAATAAACCCTGTGATGATCTGCTGCGGCGAAAACATGCCACCACTGCCCAAACCGCCATGCAAAGCGCCACGGCTCGACGCGATAACGTGCGTGGCGCATTTCTGCTATTGAAGAATGTGGACGTTTCCGGATTGCATATCTGGCTCGTGGATGACGTATGCACCACCGGCGCTACACTTCATGCCGCCGCTACGGCATTTCGCAAACTTCCTGCTGCCCTGCAGCCCGCGTCCATCAGTGCCGTCGTCCTGGCGGTCGCCGACGCCACTCCCATACCGGATGCCTGACATCGCCCCTTCACTGCTCCGGAATTCTCAGAATCACAAACGACCGAGCCGGGAAGGTGTACTGCAACTTTGTGCCTGTAACATTCAGCGGCACCGAATGCGGCACAACATGGTGCGGATCGCTAAGCGAATTCACCGCCGAGCCGCTTGCCGCGGTCAGTGTAATAGCTGTTCCCTTATTCGCCAAAGCCGGTGCCCCTTGCAGGTGAATCGTTGCAGAAATAGCGCTATGCGTGCCGTTAATGACTTTTACAATCACGGTCTTTTGCGGCACATTGATTCCGGCAATGGCGCTAAAACGCACACCCGAGTGCATCAGGCTTTCCGATTGAATTTGTTTGCCATTGATGTAACCAGTGTAACGATCCCCATGGACTACCAGACGAATCGTATACCATCGCCCTGGAGCCACCTTGAACCCACTGCGCCATCCCAAACCCGAGCGTTGCGTACCGTGGGTGTGTTCAAAGGCAGTAGCCGTATCACCCCAGCCACCAATATTCCACCAAACATAACGATGCAGCCCCTGCACATTAAACACGATCAAAAATCCTTCCGCTCCACCAAGTTTTCTCGCTTGAACATTCAACGTGTAATTGGCGGGGAACTGATGATCCTGCAAGACGGTCATCAGATCCGTACCATTGCCGGTCTGCTGATAGACGCCATTGCGCACGGACCATTGACCTGCAATTGGCTTCCAGCCAACGCTGCCGTTCGTAAAGTTGGATCGGTAAAGTGTTTTCCCGCCGGCGGTAACTGAAATATTCCGGAATTCCGACTGCGTATTCCAGGCACCCAAACCGATTGCCACCCCGCCCGTTGGCGCTTTGACCCCATTGACCGGCCGCTGCGTTACCTGCATGGGCAGCATGCGCGTAGGGCGATTATCCGAATACATTTGTTGCACGTAATAAGATACCGTTCCGCACGCCCGCGAGCTATCAAAGCGGATCATATCCGGATGCCATTGGCTGCCCTGCACATTAACAAACAGCGGCGCATAAGACGCGATCCGGACGATATCCGAATTGCGTTCCAAGCCCCCCATGAACGCGGCTTCCGCCAATGCCGCCCGCAAGTTGCCGGTGCCGCAATTATGCGTTACGGCATATTCGCCCACAAATACTTTCGCTCCGGTTCGACTGCGATGATCATATAAATGACGGTTCGCCCAGAACCACCTCGGCGAATGGTAGTAATGATCATCCACCATATAAATCGGTGCTTTGCTCAAAGGGGCGCGGCCCGTGTAAATGGTTTTGAGGTGAGGGAAGTGCGCTAAAAGACCTTCATATATAACCTTGTAGCGGGAGGGGTAATAGTTAGTGAGATTCCACCAATCCTCATTTCCGATTTCAATACGGTTTAAATGAAAAGGTGCCGGATGGCCGTACTTGGCGCGCAATGCACCCCATTTCGTATCCGCCGGTGCATCGGCAAATTTAATTGAATCAATGGCGCTTTTTACCCATGGCTCCATTTGAGCCATGGGTACAACATCAGTGGCTCCCAGCGAAATGCCGCAGTTAAAACCAAACAGTGGTTTGGCGTGCATCTCCTGGCACATTTCCAGAAATTCCAAGTAACCCAGTCCATCGGTCACCCAATATCCCCACGGATTCCAATGCCCGGGTCTATCCGCCAGCGGGCCGATTGTCTTCTGCCAGAGGAACCCCTCTGCCAGAGAATTTCCTTCAATGTAATTACCTCCGGGAAACCGCACAAAGGACGGATGCAGGGCGGCCAGCATGCGGGCCAATTGCGGCCGCAACGGTAATCCACGCCATGTTTTCGCCGGAAATAAATTGACAATATTCAAATACAGCGAACCGTGTCCGCTGGGCACAAACGCCAGCTTGCCTTCAGGATTACTCCCATCGCATTTCAATACGGCATGAAAATTAGTCCATTTACCCGATATGCCGTTGATGACCTTACTTCCCAAAACCGCTCCATTGGCCCCCAACAGTTCCGCGGTAACCCTCCCGCCCATGCCCGCGCTTTTCCGCGCGTAAAAGCTTAACTTATAGGATCGCCCTTTTTTAAAGTTCATCCCCCAGTACCCGCTGTTGACCAGTTTAACGGCTCCAACCGGCGTGGTGTAATACACCGTTACGCGCGCCGCCAGCGGATTTATCTTATTAAGGGCATGATTGGAATCCACCCACAAACTCGCCTGTCCCCGGCCCTTCGTTGCCAACGTCCAGCCCGCCGGATGATTTTGACTGTCAATCCATTTAAATGTGCCGTTCTTCACCAACTGCGCATACAGTCCGCCCTGACCGGCGTAATTAATTTCTTCAAAAAATATCCCCCATAAATTGGGCGATACATGAATGCCCGGTTTGCCCACGTTGATGGTCATGTTCGTCGTCGCGGCAAACAACGGCTTTCCCGCCGTAAGCATCATCGCAACCAGCGACAGCATCACGCCCGTCCATCCGATTCGTTTAAGCAGGGAATTACGCATAATAAAACTCCTCACGCACATGATCCGCATACTGGTTGCCAGGCTAATTTTAATCGATCTTGTTTGGGCCGAAAAATCCAACCGGATTCTTGCAACCCGAGCCTGAATTGGAAAGTACCATAACCGATATTTTTGAATATGAATATCACCTGTCATCGCCCCCGGCCCACTAATTATCAATTTGTCCTTGTTTCCTTTACTTTTTGTCTGATACGGGTAAAAGACGTTCCAATCCACTTTGTTCCGCCACGATTACCCGGTAGAATCTTATACATACTGGTTTGTATACGTTTTGCTTTTGTTGCAGCGTATCGGGCCATTGTGGCTGGAGTTTTCTCGGTATGGTGGATCAAGCACGCATAGACCGCTTCAAGAGTATGACTGAAGCTGACCCGCAAAATGAACTGGGCTTTATGTCGCTGGGCCGGGCGTATGTGGAAGGGCAGTTGTATAAACAGGCCATCCCTGCGCTCATGCGGGCCTTGCAACTCAAGGCGGAATTATCGCCGGTGTATGTCCTTCTGGCCCAGGCCCAGTGCGGCGTTGGGGACCCGGAAGGAGCGGTAAACACCTTGACCCGCGGATACCGGGTTGCCGATGAACATGGTGATTTGATGCCCAGGAATCAGATGGCCGATATGCTCAAGGAACTCGGATCACCCATTCCCGAAACCAGGCAGGAAGCTCTGACGCCGGAATTGGCATCCGCCGGCAATATCCAGTGTCGCCGGTGTGGCCGCATCGGCCCGAAAATGAAAGAGCGTCCCTTTAGCGGGGCCTTGGGGGAGCAGATTCACATGAGTATCTGCGGGCCATGTTTTCAACTCTGGATTCGCGAGGGTACAAAAGTCATCAATGAACTGCGCCTGAACCTGACCGATTCTGCCGCACAGGATATTTACGATCAACACATGATGACGTTTCTTGGTTTGAACTCAATGTAATATAGTGGCAGAAGGCTGTGCGGCAGCAAGCCCGCGTAGTGGATGTTTTAATTAGTGCAAGCGAGGTAACGCATGGAAATGCAATTATTAACCAAGGAAGAAAAGCAGAAGCTTGAAGCCCAGCTTAAGCACATGATTGACCAGCGCCCGCTTATTTCGGCGCGTATCGCCGAGGCCCGTGAGAAGGGCGATCTCAAGGAAAATGCCGACTACCACGCCGCCCGTGAAGAATTGGCATTACTGGAAGCGCGGATTAAAGATATGGAAGGCCGCCTGCGCGCCGCATCGGTTGTGAATCCTGATGATATTCCCTCCGATATGGTGTTTTTAGGCAGTACAGTGAAGGTGCGGGATCAGAAAAACGGCGACGAAGAAACATTTCGGCTCGTCGGAGAATTAAATACCGAAGCCTTTAACTCCGATGCCGAGATCATGGAAGTTTCCGCTAAAAGCCCGCTGGGTGAAGCACTGATGCGCGCCCGTATCGGGCAGCTCGTCCGCGTTTCAGTGCCCCGTGGTGAAATTCATTACAAGGTGCTTTCTGTAAGTTAATAGCAGCCCCGCGGGCTGGCCGGAAAGCTTTTATGGACTTTGCAGCCTGTGCCGTGTGACATCATGAGTGATACTCCGGTTGATTTCCTGGCCCGCATTCAAGACAATGCCCCAGCTCCTGTGGAAAATAATGATGCTGCTTCACCCGACCATCAGCTTGTTCCAGAATATGCCGCCTCATCGCCGCAGTCGGACCCGGCAATCGCTTTTACGATTGCCGCAGAATATCACGATGATCTCCCTCCACCGCCTGAGCTTGTTGCTCTGATTACGCCTCATGCGTTATTACCCGAAGAAGCTGCCGAACTGGCTTGGCTGGCAGAAACCCGGCGCTTTATTATTCTCCGGCTTAAAGAATGGGTGATTCCCGTCTCCGCCTTAATTTGCGTTTTGCTGGCCGTGCTCCTTGAGGCTGGTCTTGTGGCCATCGTCTGGTGGCTTGTGATGTGGCACCCCATGGGCGGCGGCGGCGGTCGGGGCCAAGACGCAGGAGCCGCTACGGCCATCGGGGGGATTATTCAATCCACAGGATTAAATTCAATGCCATCAAATCCCGCAACTCGCTGGCGACCCGGCCCGCTGCCCGCACCGCCTGATTTGCCGGACAAGCCATTTTTTACGCCCCACACGCAGGCTTTAGCTCTTTTGGATAGCACCAACCCCTTGCATGCAGCGCTCCCCATCATCGGCATTCACAGTGGTCGCAATACGTGGGCCGCGCCAGCGCATCAACTGGCTCCCAAAACCCTGCGAATTAAAATCACGCGGCGCCATACGCCGGGCCAACGGACCCGCGGCCGCGGCCCGCAGGTTGCTTCCCGCGGTGCCCAGCCCGATGCCGCCGGCGGCGGGGGAGGCAACGGCCTGATTCAACTATTCAAGCCCGGATCGCGCACTGGTCTGGGTGCTGCGACCGGCTCTGGACCGGGGCGCGGTCGTGGGGCCGGCGTCGGCGGGGGTGGCAGCATCGTTATCCCGCCGCCCAATCCGATCTTGCCGCTCAAATATGAGTTTGCGTTGCCGGCTCATCTGATCAACCCGAAATTTCAACTGACCGTTCGCCGCAACGGCACTGTGGCCGCTGTAAAAGTGATGATATCTTCCGGCCACCCCGGTATTGACCAGGCCATAATCAACGCCTTGATGCAGGCACGCTTTTTGCCCAACATCATCTCCGGCAAGCCCGTGCAAAGTAAATTTATCATCCGCTACCAATTGACATCCTGACCGTTACACCCCGCATGGTGCCGCAGGCTTCCAGCCTGCCCAGCGGGCAGTTGTGGTGCAGGCTTCCAGCCTGCTCGACCAGACCTCCCTGAACGGGTACGATTCGACCAACCGTTATATTAAAACGGTAAAATTTCCGGAACTGCCCATGGCCCGAAAAAAACGCAATACGCCCCAGTTTGACGTTGAAAAGTCACTGCAGAACCGCCCATTTGAAAAAATGATCTTCCATCATGGCTCCCTGGCCGCGGTCATTAAATCCATCGGCTTTTATAGCCTGTCCACCCTAATCTGGCCGCGCTTTATTGCACCAAAACGCTGGCAGCTCACGCGCTTTAATGTCGCTATGCCCAATCTGCCCCGCGATTTCGATGGTTACAAAATTGCCCAGCTCTCGGATTTACACACCGGTAGCACCAATCAGCAATATCTCCACCGCGTGCTCGAAACAGTGGTAGCCGAAAAGCCGGACATCATCGTTATCACCGGTGATCTGATCGAATATCGCGCCGGCTCCCTGCAAAAACTCGAATCCCTTCTGCCCCTGCTGCACGCCACCGACGGCGTGCTGGCCATTTTCGGCAATCATGATTATCACGAGTACTCTTGGCGACATGTCGGGCCGCGCTCCGCCCATCGCACCATTCATAAACGCCTGCGAACCCTTCTGGCCAAACACCAGATAACTTTGCTGCGGAACACCCAGCACCGCGTCACACGTGAAAACTCAGCACTCTACTTTGTGGGAATGGATGAACTCTGGACCGGCAACGCCGACGGCCCCGCCGCCTTTGCCGGCATTCCCGCCTCCGCCCCCTGCGTATGCCTGCAACACAATCCCGACGGCTTTGAAATTCTCCGCCATTTCCCCTGGCAACTGATGCTGTGCGGCCACACCCACGGCGGACAGGTGCGCCTGCCCCTCATCGGTTCGCTTTTTGTCCCCATGAAACACCGCCAATATATCCGCGGCTGGTACACCCTCACCCCCGACGCACCCGCCAAAGAAAAACGCATGTACGTCAGCACCGGCTTAGGCCAAAGCCTCCCCATCCGCCTCCGCGTCCCCCCCGAAGCCACCATTTTCACCCTGCATTCAAACCTATAAACCAAATTTCTGATCCGTGTTCCATGCTCATTGATCTCTGAAGATTTTAAACATCCACAGATTTCCCAGATTGCACAGATTTTCCCCTCTAGCTCCCCAACGCCTGGCTTTTATTCATTACTCATTAAATCGCCTCCCCATAACCTGCGTCTAGCATTTCGCACTTAGCAGCGCAGCGCTTCCAAAGCATTCTAACTCCCAACTCCTGAATGCTCGTCTACTACCGAACCTTTGTAACCTGTAATCTATAACCTGGGACTTGGCACCTGGCATTTAGCATCTGGCATCCCGGCGTGTGGTAAAGATGTACGGCGAACTTTGGGACGCCATTTGTTAAAACGGATGAAATATCCCCGTTAGATGCTGAGAAACGCAATATTGCGGTATTTTTACTCAACGCACAAACTCGTTTTTCATTGTGTAGATAGCAACGGGGGCCAAGGTGTCCAAGATGTCCAAGTTGCGGGGCAAGGTGTCCAAGTTGGACATGTGGACGAAGTGGTTGATTTTGGCGGGTTTGGTTGAAGGTGGCCAAGATGTCCAAGATGTTTTGAGTTTTACCGAGAATTCGCAATTACGGCGATTACGCCGGGCATGGCAATTTTTCCGGGCGGGGCCGAAATATCGCTAAATCAGGGGCCGATCGCAGCTTTCGGTCCTGGCACGCCAAGGCCTGTCAGAGATTCTGTTATCGTGTGTTCCACCACCGGCATAGCCGGCGGCTATAGGAGGTTTCTGCGTATGGCCGTGTGGCTCGGAAGGCTTGACAGAGCACTGGGTGCATTATTTACTTTTCAAGCAGCGGGGCGATTCAATGATCAATGAGCAAGGATCAATGATCAAAGGGGCGGTATTGGGGAAGCAATAGGGCGCGGAGGTTAGCGAAAAGCGGGTATGGGGCAGTAAATTCAGTATTGGGCAGTGATTGCAGTATTGATCAGTTGATTTGGGGTTGGGGGTGGGGTGGGATTTTTGGGAGCGGTTCGCGGGGTGTTCATTTAGGTCGCCACGTGTCGTGGCCGTGTCCCGGTTGCAGGGGGGCGATGGCTCGTGGATAATCCCACGCGTCGGCGAAAGGTAAGCGAGTCCCACAACGGCTTTCAATCCAGCTAAGACCTGGCGGACCGCGTGGGTGATCCGCGACGCGCCCGGTGTAGCACGACGGGGCGTTGCGGGAAGGCTGCCATATTCGGAGCATTTTTCCATGGATCAAGAAATGCCATTCCCGGGTACCCAAAGCGCGTCGGCTGGCGCTACCACCACTGACGGGCGTGCTCGAGCTGTTGCCCCGGCAGCGCCGTCCGACATGACGTTCATAAGCAACGAGGCCGGTAGGACACTGCGGGAAAGGTTCTCGGCCCTGCTGAATACCGATACGCGGCAATTCGATTGCCTGGTTGGATACTTTTTCATCAGCGGGTTTCACAAACTTTATCCCAGTTTGGAAAACATTGAAAAAATCCGAATTCTCGTGGGACTTCGTACCGACACTCCCGTCTGGAATCTTTTGCAGGACTCAGGCCAGTCCAACGCAGCGCCCGAAACTTTGCCCTTCCAGCATTTCGCGTCTCACGCTGAAGTAGAAAAAGAAATGCCCCGCAGCCTGCTCAAGGAACTTGCCGATGCTCCCTACACCGCCGAGGTGGAAGCCGGAGTCCACAAATTCGTGCAATGGATTGCATCCGGCAAGTTGGAGATAAAAGCACACCCGTCGCAGGATCTGCACGCCAAAGTCTATATCATGACCTTCCATGCGGGAGATCGGGATGCCGGACGGGTTATCACTGGCTCCAGCAATCTCACGCAATCCGGCCTGCAGGATAACCTCGAATTCAACGTGGAGTTGAAGAACCGCGCCGATTACGAGTTTGCCGCCGCCAAATTTAACGAACTCTGGGCGGCCGCGGTTGATGTGTCCAAGCCGTGTGAATCGGCCATTCTCGATCAATCCCCGTATGCACTGTTTAGCCCCTACGAGCTTTACCTGAAATTTCTCTATGAATATTTTCGCGGGGAACTGAACCGGGCGACCGAACTTGACGCAGCCTCGGTGCCCAGGGGATTTAAAAAGCTCAAGTACCAGGAAGAAGCGGTACTGACGGCAAAGAAAATTCTGGAAGAATACGGCGGTATTTTCCTTTCCG
>JAJZDN010000155.1 GCA_021805985.1 Planctomycetota bacterium
CGCATAATGGAACCACTTCAGTGCCTTGACATTATCCGTGGCCGTACCGCAGCCGGACATATAGTCCACAGCCAGCATATTCATGGCTGCGGGCCAACTCGCATCCGCGGCCTTTTTCAGTAAAGCAAAAGCCTTGGCTGGATTCTCCGCGGTTCCCCGGCCATCCTGGTAGTGCATAGCCAGAGCATAAACAGCGGAGGGCCAGCCAGTTTTCGCGAGCCACTTGTCGGCCATGAATGTGTTGCGCTTAACGCCCAGGCCTTTGCGATAGAGCATACTGATATCATACATCGCCTGCTTTGAGCCTTCACTGGCGGCAATCTGCCAGCAACGCTTTGCCCTCGGATAATTCGGCGCATAATCAAACGCCTTCCCCCACCCGGCGGCAAACATGACTCCCAGCCACCGCTGTGCGGATGCATCACCAAGCGCGGCGGCGCGCAGATACCAGATTTTGGCACGATGGTAATCCAGCGGCACTCCCTGCGCGTGAATATAAGCCGATGCTATTCGCCGCATTGCCACGGTTGATCCAAGTTGTTCCGCCCGGTAATAGAAACGCATCGCCATGACATCATCGCGCGGCACACCCAAGCCTCCGTGGTAAATTGCTCCCAGCTCATTGATTGCCCGCGTATCTCCCAGATCAGCAGCTTTGTTCAGCCAGTAGAGTCGCCGCTGGCCGGTATCGGAACCACCCAACCGATAACAGGCTTCCACATAATTTGGAGCGCTGATGCTTGTCTCTAATTCTCGGGCTTTCACGATATCTTTCACCACTCCGTCGCCCTGTTTATAACATACCGCCAAATCATAAATGCCTGATTCGTTGCCGGCCCGCGCTGCCCGCCGATACCATTTCACCGCGCGAGTTGGGTCCCGCGGCACGCCCAAACCTCGAGCAAAGCAATACCCGATATCATTAAAACTGGCGCGGCAACCGGCCCGTGCTGCCCGTCGATACCACGTCATCGCCTTGTTCAGATCATGGGGTACCACGTAGCCGTGTTGATAGAATACGCCGATGGCGCGCATACCCCGGCCGGATCCCACACTTGCCGCATGAAGAAACCATCGCAATGCGATCGCCTTATCGCGCGGCACTCCGGTTCCATAGGTGTAAAGCCATCCAATAACACTCATCGCGTCGCCGCTGCCGTGCCTGGCCGCCTTTTGAAACCACTTCAAGGCCTGATGATATCGAGCTTGTTCGTAGTAAAGTGCTCCCACCGAGGCCATGGCGGTTGCCGAGCCTTCCATCGCGGATTTCTTAAATGCTTTTAAGGCAATGTCGTCATTGATCGGTACTCCGCCGGGGCGAGTAGGTGGCGGCCCGGCCACCGAACCTGTCCACCCCCGCAGATAATCAGGCCGGCAGATTTTACCCCACGCATAGAGCCGCCCCAGATCAACCAGCGCGGTCTTGGAATCGTGCCATGCCGCCTTCTTCATCACCGATACGGCTTTCGCATATATCGCTGCCGGCGCATGAGCTGAAATGATCGCCGACGCGACCAGTGTCGCGGCACGGTATTGATGCAGTTTTGCGATACATTCCATTTGGCCGGCCATGGCTGTGAACCGATCCTCCGGCGCAAGACCCCGCCCCGAATGATCCCGCAGGGCTTGCCTGTAATCAGCAATGGCCAGTGCCCATTGGCTCACTCTCTGACGGCACCGGCCGCGCAGCAGATAGACCTTGGGTGTCTGCGGGCAGTGCAGCGCCAGAAGCGTCGTGGCATCCGCAATTGCCTGATGATATTTTGCCTGCCGCATTTCAATTGTCATACGCAGCAGCCGCGGCGGACACAATGCCGCACTAAGGTTAAGTGCGGCGCAACAATCGGCCAGGGCGCGGGCCGCTTCTCCCAGATGGAAGCGAATTTCAGCACGCGAGGCCAGGGCCGCGGCAGATCGGTTGCCGGTGTGTATTTTAAGGGATAGTTCCGCCAGTTTAGACATTTCCGCCTGACGTTGCTTCACCATCCGCAACCCGTCAGCCGCGGCAGAGTTGGCTGAAAACGTGAGCATTGCCTGCGCATAGGCCGTAACCGCCCGCCGGTAGCGTCCCAAATGCAATAGCGCGCGGCCCAGAAGGGTATACTCATACGACTGGCAGCGCATAAGGCGGCGGGCTGTGGTGGCATCATAGGGAAAATTCGGATCAGCCAAGGTGGCATAAATGGCAATCACTCGGTGGTAATCATGAATAGCCAGATTCCAATGGCTCGCCAGAACCTTAAGTCGTGCACGGCGATTATAGCGCTGGATGAAACTTACTCCCACACGCATGGGTAAGTAAAGTGCCAAGGCTGCTTTTCGGGCATAGGATGAATCAGACTCAACCGATTCATACAGTGAAGAGCTGTACTGATTTCGCGGATACACGGCGCGGTACATATCTTCGGCCGCAGGCTCCAAGCTCAGGATATTTTGTCCCATGGCCCATGCACGGTAATAATGCTTTTCCGTCAGATACGCGCTGATGTGCCGAAGATAAAAGTGCAAGGCCCAGTACATGACGAACCGCCGATGGATTTGCGACTCACCCACCATCCGTACCGCTCGGGCAAAATGCCGAATCCACCGCATTGCCGACAACTCCTGCCGGTGGAACACTCGCCAGGCTCGCTGGTTCTGTTGCGGTGTCGCCAGGGGCGCAGCGGCCCACATGGGATTCCCGGGCAAGCGGGCGGATTCCGCCGTAAGTCCCCACGTCCAAGTTGCGCGCAGTCCTTTTCCGGCCGGGCTGTGCGGGCCTTTCCGCCATTGCCATACGGTCTTTACAAACGCCGTGTCCGCCTTCACAATCTCACGCGCCTGGCTCCGCTGCGACTGTTGCGGCAACATGGCTGCCAAACGATCCAATTGGTGCAACAGTGCCATCGCCTGCTGGTGGGCGGAATTCGCGTCCGCGGCGATCTGCTTTTCCGCCAGGGTAACATCCGCATTTCCGTTGTTATTTTGCGCAGCGAGAAATGACCGCCACCAGTCGATTGCCTGCCATTGGTGCCCGGGCAGATGGCCTTCCACTATGGCCAGATAAAACAAAACGTCCGGTCGGTCCGGTGCTATTTGCCAGGCTCTTAAAAAACTCGCTCTCGCGGGGTTCCACGCCCTCTGGCGGGCCATGGCGCGTCCCTGCTGCATGTCCGCGCGAAAGAGCGCCGCACCGCCAGGTGCCGGATTCACCTTGGGCATCGTATCCGCTGGCGCTGTCCCGCCCGCGGGCCATATCCAATACATGGCCATTGTCAGCAGCACACAAAGACTTGTTCGCCGGGTTACACACTGGATCATGCCTGCTCCATGAACGAAAGGAATTAAGCAAAAAAGCCTATCTCGGCAATTGAGGCAGAATCTGCCTTACCAACCGTCGTTGATCTACCAGTGTTTTCATCCGATTGGTGACCACCTGCAGATCCCGCAGTTGTTCAACGCTTTGCGTGCTGAGCTGATGCTCGCTGCCGCTGAGTACCAGCAGCGCGAAACCGGCTTCACCGACGTTATATGCGGCACGCGCCACTTCCACCGCCGGTTTGGCAAAATCGAAACTCGCGGCCTCCGTCCATACCGCCTCTTGCTTGGAGTCCACAGTGCCTTTCTGCCAAAGCGCCATGGATTCCTCCGCTGCCTGTACCTTTTCCTTGGCATCCATGACCGCTTCGACCGTCTCGGCTGTACCCAGACGGCTCATCGTGATCGGGATTTCATCCAACTGGCGGCGAATTTCATCCTCCGGCACGCCGGCTGCCTCCATTTGTTCAACCCACTGTTCAATTTCCGCACCCTTGTCCCCAACAATTCCCTGGTGCAGCATGGCCTTTCCGTCGTCAGAGATCTGATCCAGTTCGAGATCCTTGATCTGGTCCAGTAATTTGTTGATCAGTTCAGTGCGAGCCTCGGTGGACAATTCTCCCAATTGTGCGAAATCTTCCGCGCGAACATTAAAGCCCAGTCCCGCCAATTGGGCCTGAATTGCGGCAATCTGCCGGTTTAGATCACTGATCATTTGCTGCGCCTCGGCCTGGGTTGTCGGTGCTTTAAAAAGCTGCGGCGATGTTGCGGCCGAAGCCGCGGCGGCAAGGCCTTCGCCGCCGGGCGGGACTGTCGGGTTAATACCTTGCGCCACAGCAATATTTACCACGTCTGTGCCGGCACCACGCAGATCGACCACATCCGAATCCCAGAAGGCTGGATTCGCTAGGCCGGCATAAGTTGCAGCCGGCCCATCGGATGGTGCCAGCCAAATTTGTCCACCATTTTGGTCAATCAGGTTTTGCATGTTTGTGGCGGCATTGAGGTCCGCCTTTCGGGCGGCGCGTGCCGCGTTTGCGGCCTGAATCTGTCGTTCCGCGTTTGCCAGATTGGCCTTCATGATTGCGTCATCGGGAGCATACGTCAGTGCGGTTTGAAAATAGCCCATTGCCCCGGCAAAATCACCGCTGGCAAATAGCGCACATCCCTGACTGTTTTCGGCCCGCGCCAGGCTGGAGCGGACCGTGCCGTCTTGTGGGTTGAGTTGCAATTCCTGCCAGAACATGCTGATGGCGGTAATGTAATCATGGTTGTCCATCGCATCCTGGCCACTGGTTTGAAAAGCTGTAGCCTGTCTATTACGCTCCTGCTCGGCGCGGGATTGCTGAGCCGCGATGGCGGCATTTTGTGCGGCATTCGCACGCATGGCGGCGTAATAAGCACCCATGCATGCGGCCTGCTGCCGCGCGGGAGTCCAGTAGTCCGCCTGTTCGTGCATCTGATCAATAAGGTCGTCTGCGTCCTGCGCGTGGGCAAACATGGTTAACATCGGCAGGGCCACGCTCAGCAGGACCGCCATTCCCAACCGCCTGTGCTTAATCGCAAAATGAGCTGGAGACATTTTCAGATATCCTATACAGACTCTTATATATTACCAGATTATTTCGTCACGTCAGCAGGCCATCTCATTTCAGGATTGTGAACGGTGGATTCCCCACGCAATATGGAATTTTACAGTGCACTGGCGGCAAAACGGCGGATAACAGACCGTTCCGTTTATCCTCCTCGGAGACTCAAACGCCCGCGCCCGCCGGGCGCGGATACAGCAGTTGAATCAGTGTGGGCGGCACGCCAAAAAAGTCCAGAGGCCGCGTTGCGCAGGCCGTCAGACGGCGTACAATGCGTGCAGTGATACAATTCGGTTATCGGAAAAGTGATGGTTGCGTTGAACGAAAACTGTAATCGCCCCCCATGTCGCGGGGGCACCAAGTCTCCGCTCCACACAGCCTCTGCTTTCCACCTGCAAGAGCTTCCTTGACGTCAACTTTCTATTTGCCACACACTACCATCTCGGCGAAGCCGCCTCTCCACCGACATCCTGCACCGATGTCTATCCCGATGAACTTTGTGACCAAACAGCGGTCGTGGCGTTTTAACCCGCAAATCACTTTGCAGGGAAGTGCCTGTTAATTCACAAAGAGATAGGGGAGCAGTCCAGGGAAAGATGATTGCTCAACGGTATTTGTCTCGGCGAGCAGGGGCTGAATCTGAATGGTAGAAGAGACGGACAAAACCAACCGCAAAAGGGCGAAAGCACGCAAACGATTGTTCGGGTAAATACCTTCTCTTTGTGCCTGATCACTCGATCCCGGTACGCCGGGAAAGATTCTGCACATACTGACCCATACCGAATATACTGATTAATTACTGTTACTTGCCGTCTCGGAAGAACGGACGGACTGATCATTGGATTTGTAAAAGGTTTGGAAGATGACACATCCTGAAATTCC
>JAJZDN010000046.1 GCA_021805985.1 Planctomycetota bacterium
CGGCGGAAGCAGGCTTACAATTTCGCGCCGCCGAGTTACCCGCACCCCTGCTGCGCCTGGCTCCGACAGGCCGCTCCGCAGGGGTGGTGGTAACGTCGGAAATGGTATCAGGAGGCAGCGGAGGTAATCGGAGGACCAACGATTACCACGGATCAGAAAGTTTGGGGTCCTGATGATTTGTTCATTGTTCCTTGATATTTGAGCGCAGCGCCATCTCGGTTGGCGACAGAGTGAGTCTCGTCGCTCCGGCGTTGACGCAGCTGGGAGTGTCAGGGTCGTAGCGTGACACTCGATAACGGAAGCTATACGCGGCCCACTTCGCACGGCACCAATTGCGCCGGCGGCGTAACGGTTAATCCAGATTCATGGTCAGCAGGAATTCGCCGTTGGTTTTCTTCTTTTCCAGGCGGTTCTTCAGCAGTTCCACGGCTTCAATGGCGTTCATGTCGGCCAGGACTTTCCGCAGGCGATAAACCAGTTCCAGTTCACGCTTATCCAGCAGCAGTTCTTCCTTACGGGTACCGCTGGCTCCGATATTGATGGCAGGATAGGTGCGGCGTTCTACCAGGCGCCGGTCCAGATGCAATTCGCTGTTGCCGGTGCCTTTAAATTCTTCAAAAATAACTTCGTCCATCTTGGAGCCGGTTTCTACCAGGGCGGTGCCAATGATGGTCAGTGAGCCGCCTTCTTCAATGTTGCGGGCCGCACCGAAGAATCGCTTGGGCTTCTGCAAGGCGTTAGCGTCCACGCCGCCGGTAAGAATCTTGCCGGAGTGGGGGACTTCCGTATTGTAAGCCCGCGCCAGACGGGTAATGGAATCCAGAAGAATCACTACGTCCCGACCATATTCTACAAGGCGTTTGGCTTTTTCAATGACCATTTCAGCCACGCTGACATGCCGGCTGGCCGGTTCGTCAAACGTGGAGCTGACCACTTCGGCCTTGGTGGCGCGTTGCATTTCGGTCACTTCTTCCGGACGCTCGTCGATGAGCAGGATGATCAGATACACTTCCGGATGATTGGTGGAAATAGCGTTGGCAATTTTCTGCAGCAGCACGGTTTTTCCGGTGCGCGGCGGTGCCACGATCAGCATGCGCTGACCTTTGCCGATGGGGGTAACAATATCCACGATACGCATATTGATTTCTTCCGGAGTGGTCTCCAGAAAGAAGCGTTTGTTCGGATGCAGCGGGGTAAGATCTTCAAAGTTCACCTTTTCGGTGAGCATGTTTGGATCTTCAAAATTAATGGCCTCCACACGTAAAAGTGCAAAGTACCGTTCTGATTCTTTGGGCGGGCGAATCTGGCCGGTGATAATATTTCCTGTCCGCAGGCCAAAGCGGCGAATCTGGGAGGGGGAAACGTAGATATCATCCGGACAGGGAATGTAGTTATATTCCGGGGAGCGCAGGAAGCCAAAGCCGTCCGGGAGAATTTCCAAAACGCCTTCGCCGACCATCAGGCCGTTATCTGTAATGCGCTTTTTAAGAACCTTAAAAACCAATTCCTGTTTCTTCAGTCCGATGTATTCGTCAATTCCCTCTTTCTTGCAAATTTCGTGCAGATCATTGACTGTCATTTTCTGCAGGTCAATAAGGTGCAATTCGCTGCGTTTTACCTGTTCATATTTCTGATGGGTTTCATCATCGTAAACGTCACCGTCATCGTCACTAATCCCGCCGCCCATACCCACCATGGCCGAGCCGATCATAGTGGCACCATCCACCGATGGCGCTGGTTGTTGATTTCCATTAATATCCCCCTCCGGTTTGGCGGGTTCGGCCGCAGCAACGACTTCGCCGTTCTCTCTGGGGGCTTCGCCATTTTCCGCGGGGATCTCTGCGGTAGTTTCCGCAGGTAGATTATCCAGCAAGGGGCTTTGAGTTTCAGCAGCCTCGCGCTTTTGCTTCGGTTCTTCTTCCACAGCGACGGCTGCGGCGGCCGCAGCAGCGGCCTTCTTGCTCTTGGTTGTTCTTGCCATAATTATTCTCCTTGGTAAATTTTATGGTATGTTTTCCGCGGGTTATTTAGCCCATCAGGGGGTGAGGTTCGAGTTACCATTAATCCTTGATGGAACATGCCGCACTGAGTCGTTACGATAAAGCCGAAATTACGTTTAACGGTCCGGCTGACACCGTTGTATCCCAAGTTACTTAGGGGTGTTCGGGTTCGTGCTGAGGGAATAACCCAAACCGGGTGCTGTACCTTTAATTATCTTATCGGCCATATTCAAAGAAAACTAAAGAAATGGCCGCTCTTTTCCTCCACCCTGGCTGCACCGTCTGGCGATAAGCTGCATCCCGATAAGGTGCTGCTAACGAACACTATCCTTTATAAAATCCGCCCAAATCTCGCTAAAACCGTGGTAAGAACTTCGCGGACTTGACTACATAGCAACGCCGGTTCCCCGTCGTTGGAAAGAATATGATCCGCGATTTCTCGCTTTTTGTCCAGTGGTGCCTGAAAATTTTCTCGTCGGGCCAACTCGGCGGCATCCCAGCCTCGGCTTTCCATCACGCGTTTCCGGCGAGTTCCCACGGGGGCATCCAAAAATATTATAGCATCGCACTGCCGGTATAATCCACTTTCCACTAACAATGGTGAATCCAGCACCACTGCAAGTGCCGTAGAAGTATTGCGCACAGACTCCATAATTTCCTGCCGCAGTTGCTCCACGCGGGGATGTACCAGTGAGTTAAGTCGGTTAATACCTTCAGAATTGCGGAAAACAAGGCCGCCTAGTTTTCGACGGTCAATTTTACCGGCCGTCGAGATAATTTCCTGGCCGTACCATTTTATCAGTTCGGATCGTATGGCCGGTTCATCTATTGCCTGATGCGCCAAGCGGTCGCTATCAATAACCACACATCCCAATTTTTGCAGTTCCTGCGCTACCAAGCTTTTGCCGGCACCGATGCCCCCAACGATGCCGATAATCGGTTTGGGATAATTCGCGTGAGCACGCCGGCCGTCGGATGTTTCTACCATGTCCACCTTCCGTGTCACGCCGCTTCCGAAGCGCCTGTCGCTACCGGTTCTGCGGCGGGGCGGTCGGCCTGAGTCTTACCATCAAACCGAACCGCCACGCGTTTGCTTACGCCTTGCTCTTGCATGGTAATTCCATAGAGTAAATTGGCAATCGCCATCATTCGCTTGTTGTGCGTAATGACAATGAATTGACTGTGGGTCAGGAATTCCTGAATGATCGCTGCGAATCGCCCGGTATTAGCTTCATCCAGCGGGGCATCCACTTCATCGAGCACGCAAAAGGGCGACGGCTTGCTTTTAAACACGGCCAGCACCAAGGCAATGGCCGTCATGGCCTTTTCACCACCGGAAAGCAGGGAAATGGACTGCAATTCTTTTCCGGGCGGCCGTGCCAGAATATCAATACCCGATTCCAGTACATCTTCCGGGGTTTCAAGAACAATATCCGCTTTTCCGCCGCCAAAGAGCTTGCGGAAAATTTCATGGAATTCCTTGCGGACGGCTTCAAACGTGTCAATAAAGCGCTGCCGGGAATCTTCATTGATTTTTTCAATCAGTTCCTCGAGTTGTTTTTTAGCGTCCAGAATGTCGGCAATTTGCGCGGACAGAAATTCCTGTCGCTTTTCCAACTCCGCCAATTCGTTGACCGCGTCGAGATTCACATTCCCCAACCGGGCCATCCGGCCTTTGAGATCCGCAATTTCAGCGGTAATGACCTCCCAGTTGGCCTCGGCCGGGGCTTCGTAGCCGTGGTGAGCTTCTACCAGGTTTACCTGCAATTCTTCGCCCGCGCGTTCTACCAGTGTTTCCAGTCGAACGCTGACTTCATTTTCTGCCAATGATAATTCATGTTCCTGTCGCCCAAGCTCATCGGCGCTGCGCGTTACTTCTGCCACGGAATTATTGGTCTGGGCGGCGGATTGCCGGATCGCCGCCAGCCGGGTACTGTTTTCCGAGACATGATTTCTTGCCTTAATGCAGTTTTGTTCAAGGTTGGCCGCGGTTGCGGCAGCTCGCTGTCCGGTTTCCTCCGATTCCTTTATCCGCCGGTCCAGCGCAGAAATTTCCTCACTGATATTCTGGGCCTGCCGCAGAGTTTCCTGATGATTCTGCCGGGCGGCTAAGAGTTCCCGCACCTGCGATGCCCGCTGTTCCTGCGTTTGCCCGACTGTGACACGCAAGGTAGTTGCCTGCTCGGCCACCCGCGCCAATTCCTGCCGGTTACGCAGCACTTGCTGATCCAATTCCTTCACCAGTTTTTCAGCCGCCAGCGACTTGGCATCTAATTCCGCCGCCCGGGCGGTTAATACGGTGTGTTGCTGCGAACACTCGGCGGACTGCCGCGCGATTCCCGCGGCCTCCGCCTCTAAAATTGGAATTTCACCTTTCGTCCGATCAGCAACCTGTTGATTCTGTTGCCATGCCGCATTGGCCTGGGCGTGGCGCGTTTCAAGCGACAACAACTGATCCCGCAGATTCTGCTGATCTGCCGCCAGTGCTTTGCCGTTCTGATCACATTGTCCGCTTTGTTCCGCCAGCGTATTAATTTCCCCGTCAAGGAGCCGCAAATCTTCCGCCAGGCGATTCAACTCACCGCGTCGGGTAATGGCACCAACTTTGCGGGATAGATCCCCGAGTTGAATCAGCCCGTCGCTTTGCACAACTTCGCCCCGGCGCGTGACGAAGCGATAACTGCGTGCCCCGGCTGAGCGCAAACTCACAGCGTCCGCCAGAGTATCAACCAGAATCGTCCTTCCCAGCAGATGCAACGCCGCTGTTCTGTACTCCGGTGCATAACGTACCAGATCAATTAAACGCACAGCGGTGCAATTCTCTGGAATTTGCCAATTCCCGTCTTCCCGGTAACCTGGCAACGAATCCAGACAGATCGCTGTGATGCGACCGGGTTGTTTACTCCAGACGTCGCTATCAGAAAGCAAATCGGAATTCTTTTCAATAACCAGGGCGTTCTGGAGTTCTCCAAGCGCCGCTTCCACGACCGGTGCAATTTCCAGATCAGCTTCAAATAATTCGCCTACCATGGCTTTGACGCAGGCGAATCCTTTACCGGCGTCCCGCGCTTTGAGCACGTCCCGTACCGCATCGGATACGCCTTCGCGACGACGTTGCAAATCCTCCAAAACAGCCTGTCGACTTTGCAGGCCGCTGCGGGCTTCGCGTTTTTTTCCCAGCTGGTTCAGCAGGTCCGACAATTTTTGATTATTGGCCTGCTGGTGCCCGCGGACGGTCTCCATGTGTGATCTGAGAGTCTGAATCTGCGTGGTCAGTTCCTGTCTTTGCTGCTGCAGCCCCTGGGCCTGCTGCGCCAGCTCGTCGACGCGCGATGTAAGCTGGCTTTTTTGTCCGGCAATTCGTTCTGCCTGTTTGCCCAAATTCTCCAAGCGTATCTGCAGGGCGTTGACCTGACTTTGCACACGGGCCGATTCTCTAAGCAATTCAACAGCGCCAGATTTTTCCGCTTCAAGTTTATGATTTAGCTCCGCGGTTTCCCGGGCGGCGGTCTGCTGAATATTCTGGGCTTGCGCCAATTCCCGCTGGCGATCTTCCAGTAATTGTTCTATTTTTGTGACATCGCCTTGACGCTGTTGAATTAAAGCGGCTAGTTCTTCCTGCCGCTGTTGCATTTCCTGGCCCCGCCGGGTCATGGATTGCTGTTGCTGGGCCAACTCCCGGCCCTGTTGCTGCGCAAATTGGGACTGCTGTACAGCCGTTTGTCGCTGACTTTCCAGTGAGGATAATTCCCGCTCCGCTTCCCGCACCGCCTGCTGCAAGGCGTCAATTTCCAACTGCATATCCTGTTGCCGCTGGCGGAATTCCTCGATCTGGCGTTTTTTTGCAGCCAGCGCATCGGTCACGTCGCTTCTCTGGCTGCTGACTTCCGAAAGCCGGCGATGCAGTTGGTCATATTCATGCAGGCTATGCATACGTCGCAGTTCATCGACGCGCGTATTATATTCCTGATAACTCTTGGCTCTTCCCGCCTGGACTTTCACACTGCGCAGTTGCCGTTCCACTTCCTGGAGCACCAGTTGGGTTTGCGCCAGATTCTGATCCGTGCGTTCGAGGCGGCGCAGCGTTTCTTTCTTACGCGCTTTGAAGCGCGATATCCCGGCCGCCTCTTCAAATATTTCACGACGGTCAATATTATTGGATTCCAGCAGGACGGAAATTTTCCCCTGCTCAATTAATGAATACGCATCAACGCCAATGCCGGTATCCAGAAACATCTCCCGGATATCTTTCAGGCGAACCGTGCGGTTATTGACCAGATATTCCGAAGTGGCGTCCCGATAAAGACGACGGGTAATTTTTACTTCAGGGTCTTCCACGGGCAATCGCCGGTCTTCATTACTGAACAACAGCGAAACCTCCGCCATGCCCATGGGTTTACGCGTGGATGAACCGTTAAAAATGACATCCAGCATGGCTTCGCCGCGGAGACTTTTCGCGGACATTTCCCCCAGCACCCATTTAACGGCATCCATGACATTGGACTTGCCGCACCCATTTGGACCGACAATTCCGGTTATGCCGTCATCAAATTTCAGGACGGTGGTATCGGCAAATGATTTAAACCCTGATAGTTCCAGCGAAAGCAGTTTCATGGCAGCCGGACCTCCGTGTCTTGCAAACGCACGTTCCTGCATGGTTGGCGTGTAATACGCCGTTGCACACCAGCAGTAGTGTCATCAATTCAACAGTATACCGTATATGGCGAATTGGCAAAATGGCTGATGCGATTCCACAGCTTTGGGCGTGGCAATATCTCCGGGCAAGCGGCGAAATCGCCGGCATCAATGCTGGCGGCAGGAGAACCGTTCCTCGTGGGTACTTACACTCCAGTGGCCTGCCCGGATTTGTTGCCACGCCCACAGCTTTCCGGGCGATCACCAGCCCTTGCCGGTATACGCGATTCGGCCGTTGTGGTTTTAATGTAACGGCATCATGCACGCGGTGCAGCATCAATATTTTTTGCCCGTCGCCGGTATGCTGGCCTAAAGGCGCCTAGCGTGGTTACAATTTACTTTATGATGCTGGAAAAAAATCAGTGTGTCGGACGTTTTGGTTCCTGGCTTGGCGGGGCGTTGCTGTGCACCTTGCTGCTTACGGTGGGAGGATGCGTGGAGCGTTCGGTTACGCTGGTAAGCGATCCGCCGGGAAGCTTGGTCTATTTAAATGATGTTGAACAGGGTACCACGCCCTGTACCGTGCCGTTTAAATGGTACGGAGATTACAGTGTGCGGCTGCGAAAAAAAGTAAATGTCGGCACGCCATTAAAGCCTAAAAATGAATATTACTATCTGCACACGCATAAAACCATGCCGCGGCCATGGTACCAATGGTATGGCGTCGACCTTTTTGCCAGTATTCTTCCCATTGAATTTAAGGATCATCAGATTTGGGCATTTATCGTGCCCAAAGTGCCGGCATTGACAACCCCGGAATTAATTAAGAAAGCCAACGAGTTGAAAGCCAAACTTCCGCCGCCAAAACCGGCCGGCCCCTGATTTTTCTTCGGCTAAATGGAGTAACACGATGAGATGCTATTTATTTATTGTTGCGGCAATATGTTCGGCAGTCGGCTCCATAAGTTTGGCAATTCCGCCGTTGCATGCGGTTGCGCCCACGGCCTTCCCGGCACCCCTGGCGGACCGAATTCCATCGAATGCGCAGGTTTATGTTGGATGGGCGGGACCGGTGGCCAAATGGCCGGGCTACAAAACATCCAATCTCCGCATGGTCGTTTCCCATACGCAGATCGCTGATTTTATCCAAGGCAATCTGCCGATGTTGCTCCATCGCTTCAATGCATTGCCCGCGGCACGCAACTCCCAGTTGCACATTTCGGAATTCAAAAAAGCATTCGCCATCGGCTCATTGTTAATGACGCATCCCTTTGCCTTCTATTTTCGGCCTATCAGCACGGGTATACGCAATGTGGTTCCGGTGCCACAGGTGGTGCTGGTTATGAATGCCGGAAAATATCCGGCGGCCGTGCTGGCAATATTCAAAAAGCTGCCCTGGGAGCTTTATCCTACCGGTCCGCGCATTAGCGTGGGGGCTGTTGGTTCCATGGTCTACGCCGGCATCCATATCACGCCGGACGTGCGAAACGCATTGGCCCACCAGGGCAAGACACTGGCGACGGCAGCGGGCTTTTGCAGCACCATGCGCTTTATGCCGGCCCATCCCGTATCCGCGGAATTTGCTGATTTAACGCGTCTGCGTGCCTATGCCAACACCCTTTTAGATCAGGCCCTGCAACATGCCGCACCGCGCGGCTCGCCGGAAGTCAAACAACAGCGCATCATTCTTAATAGCGCTAAGATTATTCTTAACGGCCGCTCATTTCATAACGCGGTCGCCTTCGCATCGGCTGACGGTTTTGTTGGTAAACAGTGGCTGGACGCCTCATTTTTACCCATGCGCCATGCGGCACCAAAACCCGCGCCCGGTGCAGCGGATATGCTGGCTCGGGCACCCGAAGATTCACCCACCGTTGCCGTTACACATTTTGACGTGGGAGCATTTGTCCGCACGTTCAAAACCTACCTGGAAGCTACCGGTCCTACGGTGCACCGCAAAGTGCAAAAGGCCTTAACGATGGTTAACGGCATCACCGGGGTTGATATCGAAAAGGATTTGATCAACGCATGGGGCCCCTATTGGTTGACTTACCAAAGCCCGGCCATGCCCAAGAGCAGTTCTCTCGGGCAGGTGCTGATCAATAAGCCTACCCATCCCGAGCGTCTTTCCCGGGCATTGCAGATATTAACTCCCATGGCGTTGCTGGCGGTCAATGCCGCAATGCGGCAGCGCGGATACAGCGGCAAGCCAGCCCAATTTAGAATCCTCCATTCGCATGGCACCATTATTTATTACATCAAAGCCGGCACCGTTATGCCCGCTTGGGCGATCTCCCACGGATATTTTTATTGTTCTGCCTTCCCCCGGCCCATTGAAGTAGCGCTGGCCCGTAAGGCTGACGCACCGTCAATTCTTGATAACAAAAAGTTCATAGCGCTGCAAAAACAGCTCGGCTGCATGCGCAATTACACCAACGTCGCGTTTGTTGACCAGCCACGATTGTTGCCGAACGCCTATGCGACACTCACCACCGTGGCGGCAACCTATTCAGTGCTGCTGGGGCTGCACTTCAATCCGCCGATAAGTTCTTTGATTCCCCGGCTTTCCGATTTACAGAAAGCCACCACCACGTCTGGATCGGTCACCTGGACAGATCAATCCGGTTGGCACAGCCGAAGTATTTCGGGTTATCCCGGCAGCAGCTTGTTGGTGCCGTGAATCGCGATTTTTCCGTTTGCGTCCCTTGCCGTGGGTGTTGTGGCAAACGACCTGGGGAGTTCAGCGGTCGTGTAATATAAGAAAAGCGTTTGCTCAATGGGTTCTAACGCGGGGTGGTTCGGAGCAATTTCGGATCTTCTGGATTCACGATGTATTGTGCATTGTCAGTGAATCGGGCAGTCAGGATGACTGCAGCCAGCGTAAGTGAGGACCAGAGCACCACATCCACCGTGTCGATATAGTGGCGGCCATTGGGACCTAATACTCTGGCCAATTCCGAGGTCCAAAGCATGAGAAACGCGGTAAGACTTAGTGCTATCCAGGCGAATTTGCGGCTGGATTGGGCCGCAAATGTGTCCTCGGCGATCATCCCCGCTGCCATGAGTGCAAAAATCAACGTGACATAATGCGGTACCCAGGTGCGTTCCGAGGCCCAGAGCATAAACATGCCCACACACGCAATTTCCATGGCATATCGGCGGGTGCGCAGGCTCGGCAGCTTTTTCCGCGCCCACCAGATGCCGCCAATCGCGATAAGCAGAACGATGAGGCGGCCGATCAAATGCGCGATGTTTTGCGGTAGACGGACCAGCGTTAAATAATGATTCTGCACCACGCCGTTGTGCATGGTTTTCCATGCTGGAACATGAGCAAACAGTCGCAGGACAAATTCCGGAATCGACTCGCCATTACCAAATTTAATTTTGTCATGCAGAATATAGGGAGCGATCATGATATGGCCCCATTGGCCCAACCATGTGATGTTCTGACTCCATCCGAAAAAAATCGCGGGAACCAGAAATATCCAGATCCCTATGCCGCCAACAATTGCGGCGCCGATGATCCATCGTCGGCGATAAAGAAAATAGGCCAGAAATGCCAGCGGGGTTACCTTGATGCAGATCGCCATGGCCACCAGCAACCCGGCAGCGACGTCGCCCGCCGGGGATTCTTCCTGCGCCATCCATAATCCAGCGGCCAGTGGCAGGAGCATCAGCAGATTCATCTGCCCCTCCTGAATATCCCCGATGACCGGAAAAAACCACCCTGCACCAATCAGCAATAGTGCACCGGGCAGCACGTTGCCTCCACCGCGGCGAATAATGGACAGTGCCAGCAGAAAAATCGGTACAAAGAAAAACGGTTTACAGATAACCCACGCCGCCTGCGCGTCGGGGCGGGATAAAAGCGTAAAAGGGGCCACGAACAGCATTGCAAATGGCGGTAATGGAAAGCGGTCACTGCGATAGGGCTTATGGTCATGAATAAACAGCGGAACGGTTTTCATGTAGGAATCAAAGGCGTCAATATGCTTTTGACGAGTCATTTCATGGGCGATTTTATGATGCGCCTGCACCGCCAACACAACAGTGGCTATGGCAATAATCACCAGGGCAATGGTTAAAATCATTCGTCGGGGCATACATCTCCAATAGTCGCTTTGGATGTCAAACCAACGTTTTCCCAGTCATCCCTTCCAAGACCCGCAGCGGTGACTTTTCCGGATTTTTCATCGCTTCCACCGGCAGGAGGTAGGTTTGTTCCAATAAATATTGCCCGGCATCCACCGCGTGCAGCACCTCGTCGGTAAAGCAGGTCCACGTACAGTGAGGGGGAAATACAAACGGGGTTTGGGAGGCGTTTTTTTGATACTGCTCATCCATTTTCGCCTGATCATGAAGTTGCAGCATGTAGTGATCGTACGCGGTGCGCGGGCTGCGGGTAATACGCAACAGGTACATGAACTCCCGGGAGCCGGGGAGCGGCGCTTTGAGCCGGGGAACAAACTTTTTGGCGAAATCCGCGAACGGTTCACCAATGCGCCAATCGCGACCTTTGCCTTGGGGATTGACGTTGCAAAATATCCGGATAATGCGCTTACCACCAACGGGCCGGGCCGGAAATTGGTCCGGATGCAGTCGTGTATCATCTTTGGTAATTTTGCTGGCCCGACCTTTGATTTCAACGGGGCGGTAGCTGGTTCGCATACGCAGCAAGGCGGATTTATATTGAGGGAAAAGCCCCTGCATGAGCGTAAGGGTGCTTTCAGAATAGCGTTTCAATAGTGCAGCCAATTCCCGTTGCGCTGCATCGTCACCTTCCATGCCCTGAATGCGGCCATTGCGATGGTCATAACTGATGTTTTTGGCCCCGCCGTTGCTCCATACCGGGGTAAGAAACTTTTGTTCGTCGGGCAAGAACGTAAAATCCAGCCCGGGCAAATAAACCACATTGCCCGATTCCATCGCCGCCGTAGCTCCATTCTGCTGTTCCGAGGAAAACGGGCCATTCCATTGCGTTAAGTCAACGTTATAAATTCGATTCGTCATAAAACACTCCACATGATCAGCAATACCATCGTTGCAACTTTGCCGGTAGCATACCGCAGAAGTGGCGGAACATTCCACTGGTGCTCGGTGACCGCAAGAAAATTTGGGCCTTAACCCACACCACTCTTGGCGATACCTGCCTGCATGCCCTGATTTGCAGGCGTGAAAGCCCACCAGGCAGCGGAGTTGACTTTAAGATAGAGCGGAAAAACCTGGATTAACTTTCGCACAATTAACTCCACGCTGCCGCATGGAGCTATTGGCCCGTGTCATGGTGGGTCAGGATGATTTTCTGCGCCGCTGGCCCGCTGTGGCACAAGGCCGCACCAGAAATTTGGCCGCCGCCGTCATGGACAGAATCACGGGTGGTTTACCATCGGGCCGGGCGGAAATAGCACCAGCCTGCGGATTGTTATGTTCAATGACCACCGCGGCTTTAGGTACCAAACCGCTGGTCTGTGCGAATCGCAAAAATTCAGAGCTTTGATCCATAATCCTGACAATTACGGTCCTGCTGCCGGTCTGTAATTCGGCCAGACTGCATAATTCCGGTGCTTCCACTTTTCCGGCAGACGAGGGAATAGGATCACCATGCGGATCTACCGACGGGTGCCCCAGCAGTAGATCTATTCGCGCCAAAACCGTTTCAGAAATGACATGTTCGAGTTCCTCCGCTTCGCCGTGCGCTTCCGACCAGTCAATGCCCAGAATCTCAACGAGAAATAATTCCAGCAAACGGTGACGGCGCAAAACGTGCAGCGCCAGTTGCTCACCGGCTCTCGTAAGCCGAACGCCGGCTCGCGGGGCATATTTCGCCAGGCCGGAATCCGCGATAGCTTTGACCATGGTGGTAGCGGTTCCTGCAGTCACGCCGACCAGGGCCGCAAGCTTTCCCATGGGCACATATTTGCCGCGCGATTCCTGCTGCTGCAGCCACAGTTGCTTAAGATAATTTTCAATGGTTCTGCTGGCCATGCGTGGAAGTCCATAAAAAAAATTCGCTCGTACGATCGTTCAGAATATGATCCGTGATTGCCCCCTGAAAAGCAAGTCGATTATACAAATAAAAAAGTTTGAGTACTCAAAGTATTAAACACGAACGCTCAAACTACTTCTTGACAACGGCTTGCTGGCATCGTATATAGTGACACCATGGGATTGCGGGCCAAGGGCCTCATCATCATCCGGAATCGCCGCCGGGGTAATAGGGAGACGTTGGAAGCGTGTGAAGATCTCAACGGTGTGGTGACGGACGAATTAAAATGCGTTCGCAATGAAAAACAAATAAGTGAAAGCATTCTCTCATTATGGGTAGAATAAATCAAAATTCAGAATCAAGTGGATCCGGAATTGGCACTTCCCCTGCTGCCCATGAAAGCTCACCGGCACATGCGGGCACGTGCGCCGATCCGCTGACGGGGGAGGATATTTCCCGTGCGCGTGATCGCCTGGCCGTGGCCAAGGCCCGCAGCATCGCACAACCCCACGCGCGCTGGCGATGGATGCGGCTTTTATGGCTGCTGGCGGGACCGGGGGTTCTGGTATTTCTCGGCGAAAATGACGCGCCCAGCATGTTGTCCTATGCCGCCACCGGGTCGCAATTCGGTATCGGATTTTTTCTTCCGTTTATCCTTGTGACATTTATAGCCGGATGGATTGTTCAGGAAATGACCGTTCGCCTGGGTTCGGTAACGCACCGTGGTCATGCTGAATTAATATTTGACCGATTCGGTCCATTCTGGGGCTTTTTTTCCATGGCTGATTTGGTGCTGGGAAATTTTCTCACGCTGGTGACGGAATTCATCGGAATCCGTGCCGGTCTGGGTTATTTCGGAATACCGCCGCTGGTAGCTGTGGGAGGAGCCATTGCGCTTATTTTGGCGGTAACCATGACGCATCGCTATTGGACATGGGAACGCATCCTGCTTGGCCTGGCTTTGTTCAATGGACTGTTTGTTCCCGTGGCGCTGATGACCCATCCCGACTGGCCCGCCGTGGGGCATGCGTTTATTACCTTTGGCCCGCTACCCGGCGGTCTAGGTTCACAAAATATTCTTCTGATGATGGCCGATATCGGCGCTACTGTTACGCCTTGGATGCTGTTTTTTCAGCAGGGGGCCACCACCGACAAAGGCATGCAGCCGCGGGACATTGGATTTGGCCGCTGGGACACATCTATTGGCACACTTCTGGCGGCCGTATTTGGTATGGCAGTGGTGCTGGCGACCGTTCCGCTATATACGCATGGGATCAGCACAGAGAATTATCAGGGAGCCCAATTTGCGCAAGCCCTGCAGCCTTACGTCGGCAAACTTGGTTCAAGCCTCTTTGCCTTGGGCCTGGTAGAAGCGGGGCTGGTGGCGGCTATCAGCATTTCCACGTCGTCCGGTTATGCCTTTGGTGAAGTCATGCACCACGCCCATAGCCTCAATCGCAGCATCAAAGAGGCGTGGCCTTTTTATCTCACGTTGCTTGGCTCGGCGATCGCCGCCGGTGCCATCGTCTTAATTCCCCATGCCCCCTTGGAGTTTGTTGTGCTGATTGTCAATGTCATCGCGGTGCTGGCCATGCCACCGGCCTTGCTGTTTCTGCTACTGCTGGTCAATGACCGTGAAATTATGGGAGAAAGCGTCAATGGCCTATGGCTTAATATCGCAGGCATCGCGGTAACGGTGCTTCTGATTATCGCCGGTTTGGGTTATGGCCTAACCACTGTATTTCCCAAACTGCTCTCATGAGGATCCGACACCATGAATATTGATTTAAAACCTGATAACCCTCCTGATAACCATAACGTGAAAAGCACGGAACTTTCTCAACGCCATGATGTGGTGCGCTCACTCCTGGAAGAAGATCAGCTTGTCGCCTTCAAGCAGCGCACGCGCTTCGGGCGGCGGAAATTCTCACCGGGGCTGAAGATTCTGCTCTGGGCCTTGCGAATTTATGTCATTGGGATGCTAATTATCGTCATTATTCAAATTGTGCGAACCTTGCATTAAAAAAAGCCCACAGCGTATAGCGCACATCTGCCCGTAACGGGTACCGATACCGGGCCTGCAGCAGCGTCAATTTTTACAAAAGCCTGGATCCTGAGCCTTTATCTTTACAGCATTTTGATACCACCGCGGATAAAATCATCTGATGTGCTACGCCATAGCTGTCTGGCCGGACCGCCACTTTTTGACGACATGACGTATATTTACGGAAATTGCAGGGTTGCACATGCCATTTATTTGTCAGGAGATTGATTAAATGGATAAGCCGCACGGTCACACATCGGGAACTGAACGTAAAGGATACTCCGCAAGCGGGCGTCGCGATTTCCTCCTGTCGTCATTGGCGACAGTGTCGCAATTGTCAAGGATTTCAAAGAAACGGCTCGTACCTCCCTCATCCCAGCCGGTGCGGTTTAAGCAGGATCGATTCTGCATCAGCTTCTGGGTGGATCCGCCGGCCGGCGCGGAAATGGAAGCGCATTATGCCCAGCTTGCCGCGGCCAACTTCACGGTGGCTCTGGGCAGCTTTGGAGCCAATACACCAGCAACAGACCGCCAACAATTGGATTTGTGCCAGAAGTACGGGTTGAAAGCACTCGTGTTCTTACCGGGTTACGAAGAGGGTGCGACGCAGGGCGTTGCCGATATTGACGACATCAGGCAAGCGGATAAATTTCCGAATTATCCAGCGTGCTGGGGATATATGCTCCACGACGAACCTAAGGCGGAAATATTCCCCGACCTTCGATACATGGTGAATCACCTTCGCCGTGTACGCACCGGAAAGTTGGGGTTCATCAACCTGCTTCCAGCGTATGCCGGCGCGGCAAAATTGGGAACGCATACCTACGAAGAGTACGTCGCGCGATACGTGCGGGAGGTGAATCCGGATGTGCTTTGTGTAGACTATTACCCGATGATGAAACCCCACCTGGACGGCCGGGACGGGTATTGTTCCAATCTGGCCATCCTGCGTAAATATGCCCTGCGGAAAAATATACCCTTCTGGAATTTTTTCAATGCCATGCCCTTTGGGTCCTTCAGCGATCCGACCGAGGCTCAGATACGTTGGCAGATATACACGTCTCTCGCGTATGGAGCTAAAGGCGTGCTATATTTCTGTTATTGGACGCCATCGGGCGCAGAGTTTCCCCGGGGAGGCGCTCTTGTCAATGCGGATGGCATCCCTACGCGCCACTATCACCAGGCGCGCAGAATCAATGCGCATTTGAAACATCTCGGGCCAACCCTCATGCAGTTGACCAGTGCGCGTGTGTACCGAATTTTGCGCGGCACCAATCCAGCGGCGGTTCTTAAAGGATCGCCGCTCAAAAGTCTTACGCCCGGAGACTACCTGATCGGAGTTTTCAAACACACCGATGGCAGGACCGCCGTATTGCTGAATAACTACAGTTATTGCTATTCCGCATGGCCGACAGTCGAGTTCGCCGCGCCCTTGGGGAGCATCACTGAGCTTGATCGGGCCACAGGCAGGGAGATACCCGTGGTTGACGCCAGTCCAGGGATGCGCGGGCTGCAAATTTCCCTTGGTGCCGCCGAGGGGAGACTATTTTTAATCGGACAGCAGCACGCACAGAGATAGAATTTAGTAGTTTTACGCACGGCAGCATCAGAATTATCCCGGCATTTTTACACAATCTTTATATCTTCAGCACTTTTTTTTACAGCATCTTGATATCGCGGCAGATAAAATTACAGACATGCAACGCGAAAAACGCGTGCCTGACAAGGAGTGTTACCATGGACATTTTATACATCGGAGCCATGATTCTGCTGGGCGTTGTCACATGGCTGCTGGTGAAACTATGTGAATACTTAGGAGATCGAAGATGAGTATCATGGATTTCATCGGTCTGGTGCTGGCGGCAGCTATCCTGATTTACCTGATTATCGCAATGCTTTTTCCGGAGAAATTTTAATGACTCCTAACACGTGGATCCAAATGGGAGTATTTCTGCTGGTGCTCTGCGCGCTGGTTAAGCCGCTTGGGGCATTTATGGCCCGGGTTTATGAGGGACAGCCGTGCGGGCTGGATAAACCGCTGGGTTGGCTGGAACGGCTAACGTATCGGGCGGCGGGAATCAAGCCCGATCAGCCGATGACGTGGAAAACCTATGCCGTGGCACTGCTGCTGTTTAATCTGCTGGGCGGAGTGGCGGTTTATGCGCTGCAGCGGTTGCAGGGATTTTTGCCCTTGAATCCGGAACATCTAAGTGCGGTATCCCCCGATCTGGCGTGGAATACCGCGGTCAGCTTTATCAGCAACACCAACTGGCAGAGCTACAACGGCGAAACCACCATGAGCTATCTGACGCAAATGCTGGCGCTGACGGTGCAAAATTTTGTCTCGGCGGCCACCGGCATGGCGGTGCTGGTGGCGCTGATCCGCGGTATCCGCAGTAAACAGACCGACAACATCGGAAATTTCTGGGTTGATCTGGTGCGTAGCACACTTTATATACTGCTGCCGCTATCGTTTGTCCTGGCCCTGCTGCTGGTTTCGCAGGGCGTGGTGCAGACGTTTTCGCCGTATAAAAAAGTTCCGCTGCTTCAGCCGGTCAGCTATGTGCAATCCAGCACCAACGCAGCGGGCAAAACGAATAATAAGACCGTATGGGTTAAACACCAGGTATTGCCCTTAGGCCCGGCGGCCTCCCAGATTGCCATCAAACAACTGGGCACCAACGGGGGCGGATTTTTCGGCGTCAACTCAGCCCATCCGTTTGAAAATCCCAATCCCTTAAGCAATTTCATGGAAGTACTGGCCATTTTGCTGATTCCTGCCGCACTGTGCTACACCTTTGGCCGCATGGTCGGGGACACGCGCCAGGGCTGGGCAATTTTTGCAGCCATGATGATTATTTTTGTACCGCTGATGGTCGGCTGTGTGTGGGCGGAACATTCCGGTAATCCGAAATTGACTGCTCTGGGGGTTAATCAAAGCCCCTCTGGCCTGATGTCCGGCGGCAACATGGAGGGAAAGGAAACGCGTTTCGGCGTTACCGATTCTGCCATCTGGGCCGCCACCACCACCGCTGCTTCCAATGGCTCAGTAAACTCCATGCACGATTCGTACACACCGCTGGGCGGATTAGTACCGATGTGGCTGATGGAACTGGGCGAAGTGATTTTCGGCGGCGTGGGGTCGGGCCTGTATGGCATGTTGATGTTTGTCATCGTGGCCGTCTTTATTGCCGGGCTGATGGTGGGCCGCACGCCGGAATATCTGGGCAAGAAAATTGAAGCCTTTGAAATGAAAATGGCGACGATTTGTGTGCTGGTTCCACCGGCCCTGGTATTGGTGACCGCAGCGATCGCCTGCGTGGCCGTTATGGGCACCAGCGCATTGGCAAATCCCGGTGCCCACGGTTTTTCAGAAATTCTCTACTGGGCGAGTTCCGTAGGAAATAACAACGGCAGCGCCTTCGCCGGTCTAGGCACCAATACGCCATTCTACAATATCGCCGGCGGCACTCTTATGTGGGTATCGCGCTATTTTCTAATTGTGCCGACGCTGGCTCTGGCCGGCTCTCTGGCCAGAAAAAAGCAGATTCCTGTTTCCAGCGGAACGCTTCCGACGCATGACGCGCTATTTACCGCGTGGCTGGTCGCGACGGTAGTGCTTATTGGCGCTTTGACGTTCCTGCCCGCCCTGGCGTTAGGCCCGATAGTTGAATCTTTGCATCTTTGGCATTGACGTGACGGTATTCCTTTGACCATAAACACAAATTGGAGTTGCAATAATCATGGCAGCGAAATCAAATTCTCTTTTCAACGGTGCCATTGCGCGGCGCGCTGTTCTTGAGTCCTTTAAAAAGCTCGACCCGCGAATCCAAGTGCGCAATCCCGTCATGTTTGTTGTCTATATCGGCAGTATGTTAACCAGTGTCTTATTTATCCAAGCGCTTTTCGGAAAGGGTGAAGCCTCGCCCGGATTTATTCTTGGGGTCAGCCTGTGGCTCTGGTTCACCGTGCTCTTCGCCAATTTTGCCGAAGCCATGGCCGAAGGGCGCGGAAAGGCCCAGGCGGATACGCTGCGCCGCGCCCGGCGCGATACGCCCGCTAAAAAGCTGACCGAAGCGCGCCGCGATGCCCCGGTGCAAACCGTCTCGGCTACCGCTTTGCGAAAAGAGGACATTCTCTTGGCGGAAGCCGGCGACTTAATTCCCGCCGACGGTGAAGTCATTGAGGGCGTAGCTTCAGTGGACGAGTCGGCCATAACCGGGGAATCGGCCCCGGTCATCCGGGAATCCGGCGGCGATCGCTCCAGTGTTACCGGCGGTACGCGTGTGCTTTCCGACTGGCTGATTATCCGCGTGGCCTGCAATCCCGGAGAAACATTTCTGGATCGCATGATCGCCATGGTGGAAGGGGCTAAACGCCAGAAAACCCCCAATGAAATCGCCCTGAATATTCTCCTGGCCAAACTGACCATTATCTTTCTACTGGCCACGGCCACGCTGCTGCCATTTTCCATATACGCGGTGAATGCCGCCGGCCACGGCGCTCCCGTCACGCTTACGGTGCTGGTTGCACTTTTGGTCTGCCTGATCCCCACGACCATCGGCGGTCTTTTATCCGCCATCGGCATCGCGGGCATGGATCGGATGATTCAAAAAAATGTCATTGCCACTTCCGGCCGCGCGGTGGAAGCCGCGGGCAATGTGGATGTGTTGCTGTTAGATAAAACCGGAACCATTACGCTTGGCAACCGTCAGGCGGTAAGTTTCATCCCTGCCAAGGGTGTAGCCGTTGAACAACTCGCAGACGCGGCGCAGCTATCGTCTCTGGCGGATGAAACGCCGGAGGGCCGCAGCATTGTGGTGCTGGCCAAGGAACGCTACAAGTTGCGCGGCAGAGAATTAAGTTCCCTCCACGCCCAGTTCATACCCTTTACCGCCCAAACCCGCATGAGCGGTGTGGATTTTGACGGGAGAAAAATCCGCAAAGGAGCTGCTGAGGCCATTGCCGCGTATGTGGCCGAACTCGGCGGCGAATTTGCCGCATCGGTTAAGACTGCGGTGGACGAAATATCCCGCCGTGGTGGAACACCTCTGGCTGTAGCAGATGGTCCCAATGTTTTAGGCGTTATTGAACTCAAAGATATTGTCAAAGGCGGCATCAAAGAGCGTTTTGCACAGCTCCGACGCATGGGTATTAAAACGGTGATGATTACGGGGGATAATCCCCTTACCGCCGCCGCCATCGCCGCCGAAGCGGGCGTGGATGATTTTCTTGCCCAGGCTACGCCGGAAGCCAAACTCAAACTCATCCGCGAATATCAGCAGGGCGGTCGGCTGGTCGCAATGACGGGGGACGGCACCAATGATGCGCCCGCCCTGGCACAGGCGGACGTGGCCGTGGCCATGAACTCCGGCACGCAGGCCGCCAAAGAAGCCGGCAACATGGTTGATCTGGATTCCAATCCAACCAAACTCATTGAGGTTATTGAAAGCGGCAAACAACTTTTGATGACGCGCGGTTCATTAACCACGTTCTCCATTGCCAATGATGTCAGTAAATATTTTGCCATTATCCCGGCAATATTTGTGGGCATTTATCCCGCGATGGGGCGGCTGAATATCATGCATTTGGCCACCCCGGGTAGCGCCATTATGTCCGCCGTGATTTTCAATGCTCTGATTATCATCGTGCTGATTCCGCTGGCTCTGCGCGGTGTAAAATACCGCCCCATGCCTGCCGGAAAGCTGCTGTTGCAGAATATTCTGCTTTATGGCGTCGGAGGTCTTATCGTGCCGTTCATCGGAATTAAGCTCATTAACATGGCACTTGTGGCCATGCACCTGGCGTAAGTAACCGTTTTCGAAAGGATTTAAATAATGTGGTCCCAATGCCGTCCGGCAATAGTTGTGTTTGTCATCTTGTCCGCCATCACCGGTTTGGCGTATCCCTTGGTGGTTACGGGCGTTGCTGCCGTGGTGTTCCCATGGCAGGCCAATGGCAGCGTGTTAACAGATAGTGCCGGAAACCCCGTCGGATCGCGTCTGATCGGCCAATATTTTTCCGCTTCAAAATACTTCTGGCCTCGGCCCTCTGCCACTTCACCGGTGCCGTATACCTCCTACAATGGCCCCTTGGGGGATTCCGGATCAGGCTCCAATACAGGGCCGACCAACCCGAAGCTGCTGGCCTCAGTGCAACGCCGGATCAAACGTCTTCGCGCCGCTGATCCAACGGAAAAAGGACCGGTTCCCGTGGATCTGGTAACTTCCAGCGCCAGCGGGTTGGACCCGGACATCAGCCCGGCGGCCGCATTTTATCAGGTGCAGCGCGTAGCGGAGGCGCGCGGTTTGCCGGTTTCCACTGTCAAAAACCTTGTTGAACATTTCTGCCAGGGACGTGATTTCGGTATTCTCGGCGCCCCAAGAGTCAATGTGCTGGAACTTAATTCAGCTTTAGATCGCTTATCGGCTGCCAAGGCTTCCAAAGACTGATTGGTGGAGAATATGGTGCCAATAACGACAATAACGATAGGGGGGCGGCAACGGCACGCCGCGTCGAAATTCACCTTTCAAGGGATGTTCCACGTTGCGGCGCAGACTGCCGGAACGGATCTTGTTGAACAGTTACACATCCGGTTCTTGCATTTTTGAAGGAGAAACAAATGCGACCATTTACTACGTTGTTGGCCATGGCCGCTGTGTTGGCGACCGCTGGCCTGTCTCTGGCGGATTCGTCCACCCCTACGGCCGCACCGGCCGCACCGGCGGCAGCTCCGGCACCAGCCGCCGCCCCGGCGGCAGCTCCGGCACCAGCCGCCGCCCCGGCGGATACCAACCCGCTGCTGATGTATTCTCTGGATCAAATTAAGACCGGAGATACTTCCGTTGGACAAACTTTGTCCAATGCCGGTATTAACATCTATGGTTACCTGGAAATGGGTTACACGGCTGACCTCGCCGGGCCACCTCCTGCGGGCACCACCATTCCGGGCCGCGTATTTGACACGGAATACGGCAACCACCTTCAGATGGATCAGTTGGATCTGACCATTGCCAAGGCCATTAACTTTTCCGATCCCAAGTATCTCAAACGCGGCTGGGATATCGGCGGCCATTTTGAATTCGTTTATGGTTATGACCCATCGTACGGCGGTGACAGTTTCCATTCCTCTGGTCTGGATTTTGGCTACAATCAATCCAAAGCGTTTTCACCGCTTTATCAAGCCGATATTGAACAGGCGTATGTCACCTTGGCCCTGCATCTCGGCGGAGCCGGCAACGTGAAGATCAAAGTCGGTAAGTTTGTGACGCTCATGGGTGAGGAAACTATCAACCCCACCACCAATTACCTCTACTCCCACACCTATTCCTTTGGCTACATGATTCCGTATACGCAAACCGGTGTTCTGGCGGAATATGTTCCCAATAGTCAATGGACGTTCTGGGGTGGTGTTACCCGCGGCTGGAATCAGACGTTTTATGATAACAACAGCAGTGTGGATTTCTTAGGCGAAGTTGGATACGTGCCAAACTCACAATGGGACTTCATTGTTAATGTATCAGAAGGGCCGCAGGACGGTGCCATGGGCAACGCCACCTTAGGCAATAACAATGATTACCGCACGGTTGTTGAGCCATTGATCACCTATACACCGCCGATACTTAATAACGCGTTGACTCTGGTTTCCGATACGGTTGCCGGGTATGACGGTGCCGGCAACAGCACCAATGGCAATCAGTCTTCCGGCTGGTTGAGCGAAGCGTTGTATCAGAACTATGCGCTTAACAGCCACTTCAGCTTTACCACCCGTGAAGAATATGCGTATGTCGGCTCGGGCCTGGGCAGTGCGGGAATTGGAATTAATCCCTTTGGTATTGAAAATTACACCAACATGGGCGACCTGACGTTTGGTGTAAAAATTACTCCATTCCCCAATGGCAGCTTAAGCAAGAATTTCTATATTCGTCCGGAAATTCGCGAAGACCTCGCTGACCATACCGTGTTTAACGGCAAACACTACCAAACAACTTTTGGTATCGACGCGATCTACCAGTTCTAAGATCGTTTCGATGATCATAGTTTTAACCCTTCACAGCGATCCGGTCGGTACGTCTGGAGGGGGAGTCCCGCAATGTGGGGCCGCCCCGGAAATGCAAATTGCGACCCAGATCACGGTTGCTGGGCCGTGTATAAGTATAATGGTTGACGGTTATCATATACTGACCTGATTAGTCTTTGGAAACCTTGGCAGATGATGGAACAAGCGCCCAGACCCAATCCTGATGAACTGCTTCGGCTTCTTACCAAGCAGGAGGAATCGCTGCGCCGTGGCAAGCTGAAGATATTTTTCGGTGCCTCGGCCGGTGTTGGCAAAACCTATACGATGCTGGAGGAAGCACAGCGACGGGCTATTGATGGCGTACGGGTGCTGGTCGGTTATGCAGAGCCGCACATTCGCCCGGAAACCGAAGCGTTGCTGCTGGGCCTGGATATACTTCCTTATAAACTCGTGGAATACCGCGGAGCCGTTCTCAAGGAATTGGACCTCGATGCAGCCTTGAGCAAAGCACCGGAATTGATTCTGGTCGATGAACTGGCCCATTCCAACGCCCCTGGAATGCGGCACGCCAAACGCTGGCAGGACATAGCTGAACTTCTGGCCGCAGGTATTGACGTGTATACAACACTCAATGTACAGCATCTCGAGTCTGTCAATGATATTGTAGAACGGGCCACAGGCGTCAAGGTTCGGGAGACGCTGCCTGATTCGGTTTTTCAAACTGCTGATGAAGTTCAGCTTGTGGACCTTCCTCCGGAAAAGCTCATTGAACGGCTGCAGGAAGGGAAAATTTACACACCCGATCGCACCGCCGCCGCCTTGCAGCATTTCTTCAGCATCGGAAATCTTCTGGCCCTTCGGGAATTGGCCCTGCGCCGCACGGCTGATCGCATTAACCAGGATATTGATGCCCTGCGGCAGGGGAGTGCCGCCGGCCGGACATCGGCCGTTTCTGAACGCATTTTAGTATGCGTCGGCCCCAGCCCGTTTTCGGCCAATCTGGTAAGAACCGCATCTCGTATGGCCGCTGCCTGGAAAGCTCCCTGGATTGCGGTCTATGTTGAAACGGCAAAATCTCTGGGCTTATCCGAAGCCGATCGGCAGCGTGTGGCACGCACACTTGCTTTGGCCGAGCAACTCGGCGGCCAAGCGGTAACGCTTTCCGGCTTGCATCCGGATCAGGAGATTATCGCCTACGCCAAAAGCCGCCATGTGGCCCGCATCATCGTGGGAAAACCCGCTGGTCGCGGCTGGCGACGCCTACTCCAGCGATCGTTTGTGGACCGCCTGATTATGCGCAGCGGTGACATTCATCTTGAATTAATCCGTGAAGATGCCGAAAGCCATGCGCTGGCCCCTGTGAGTCGGAAAAAAAAGTGGGACCGACGGGGAATTGCCTGGGCCGCAGGGGTTGTGACTTTCAATACGGCGTGGGGTATTTTTCTTTATCACACGCTCGGGCTGTCGGATATCAATGTCATCATGTTTTATCTCCTGGGCGTGATCTGGATTTCCGCCCGCTACAGCCGATTTGCCGGCATTTTAACCGCTGTTCTTAGCGTCGCTGCGTTCGATTTTACTGTGGTAAAGCCCTACTATTCGTTCGCTATATCCGATACCCAGTATTTACTCACGTTTGCCGCCATGTTGGTTACGGGTATTTATATCAGCACGCTTACGGCCCGTCTGCGCAATCAGGAACGCCTTTCTCGATCGCGTGAACAGCGCACCGAATCGCTGTTACGATTAAGCCGGGAATTAATTCTCTGTCGGGATCATGATGCCCTGTTGCAGGTTTCCCTCGGGCACGTCGCCGAGTTCTTCAATTCTCCGGCCGCTGTGATACTGCCCGATGCATCCGGCATTCCAATATTGACCCACAGTTCCGATGAGGTAACGCTTGATGACAAGGAATTGTCCGTGGCGGATTGGGTCATCCGTCACGGAGAAAAAGCCGGTGCCGGCACTTCCACGCTGCCGTCGGCCAAAGCTATTTACCTGCCGTTAAGAGGCGTTAAATCTACACTTGGTTCCCTCTGTATCATTCCATCGGACCTTCAACGCTTCAACCACCCCGACGAATTACGCACGCTTGAAGCCTTTACCGCGCAGATTGCCGTGGCCCTGGAGCGCATGATGCTTTCCGAAGAATCCCACCGCGCCTGGGAACGCACCGAGCTTGAAGTGCTCCGCAATACACTCTTATCCGCCGTATCGCACGACCTGCGCACGCCCCTGGCGGCCATCACCGGCTCGGCCAGCAGCATTCTTGAAGCCGGATCATCCATGTCCGCCGAAACCCGTGAAGAATTGCTGACCACCATCTCCCAGGAATCACAGCGTATGGAAGGCCTTATCGAAAAACTTTTGGAAATGACCCGGTTGGAATCGGGGAATCCGTCGATTCAAACGCAGACTGTCGATGTCGGGGAAATTATCATTTCTGCGGTAGCTCGTTGGCGAAACAATGACCAGAATCGCGCATTTCACGTTGATATTCCTGAGTCGCTTCCTTTAGTTCAAGGCGACCCCGTTCTGCTGGAACAGGTTCTATCCAATTTACTGGAAAATGCCATCAATCATGCACCCGTATCCACCCCCATTGAAATCACTGCCATCGCCCGGCCTGATTCTGTACTTATCCGCGTTATGGACCGTGGCTCCGGACTTCCCATTCATGACACGCAAAGAATATTCGAAAAGTTTTATCGCGGGTCATCCTCTCCACGCCGCCCCGGCCTGGGCCTGGGCCTGGCGATCTGCCGCGCTATTCTCCACCTCCACCACGGCACGATCACCGCCCGCAACCGCGACGGCGGCGGTGCCGAGTTCCAAGTGGCAGTCCCCACTGCCACAACTCGTTGAACCGCGGTATCAGCAATGATGGGTATCCCATTACCTTGTCGTATATCCCTCGTTGTTGGTGACGAAAGATGGCCCTGTTCGCGAATCGGGTGAAGAGGGGACGGCATAGCGGTGCGTCTTGCGCATGTCCCGTGGCGTCTGTTTAAAATATCTGTGAAAAGATGTGCTGAACTGCCGTGGTGACGAATAGCCGGCCGCTTCGGCAACCTGAGCAATGGGCATATCGGAATCCAGAATAAGTTGCCGGGCGGTTTCCATTTGAGTGCGTTGTATTTCCATGGCGGGAGTCCGATTCAGCGCCGCCAGAAATCGCCGATCCATGGTGGGGCGGGAAATCGCCATGTGGTCGGCCAGCCACTTCACAGACAGTCCGTTTCGCAATCGCTGTTGAATAAGGCCCAGGGCCTCACGTACCATTTCATCTTCTACCCCAAAAATATCCGACGATAATCGCGTAATAACGCGCACTGGCTCAATGAGTACTGTGGAAGATCTGACTTTCCGTCCGTGCATCATGCGATAAAGTAACTCCATGGCCCGCAATCCAATTTCTTGGGTATTTTGCAGAATGCTGGATAAATGTGGCATGCGCAGTTGTCCGTAGAGGTCATCATTGTCAACGCCCAATAATGCCACATCTTCGGGTATTCGGATTTTTAAATGCTGGCAAGCCTCTACCAGATACGCTCCAAGATGATCGTCCGCCGCGAAAATACCGGCGGGCTGCGGCAAGTCCCTCAGCCATCGGGCGGCCGTGCTGGGAAATATTCCAGCGCGGTCTTCCGCCTCCGCATTTTCTTTTTGAAAACACTGCGCGATGATGCCATGCTTCTTGGCTTGTTGGAAAAAACCTTCCCGACGCACGTCGGAGGAATAATGTTGTGACATTCCGTAGTAAACCAGCCGTCTAAATCCTCGATCAATAAAATAATCCGCCGCCATTCGTCCGACCATGGCATCATCGGTTACAACGCGTGGAACACTTGATGGCTTAAGTTCTGCCGAAACGTCGACCGCTGGCAACCGGCGTTTGGCAATGGTCTCGGGTAGTCGCCATGCTGGCGGGCAACCCGCCGCAATCACGCCATGCACATTTCCTTGAAGAAGCCGCGGTATATCTGCGGATTCAAAGCTGTCCGGAAAAAAAACACGAATTTCCGGTCGGGTGGCAGCGCATTTTGCTACCCCGCGCAGAACATCTCGATTGTAGGCAATCATTAGATTGCCGAGAAACAACACTCGCTTATCTTTTCGCATACGTTGATCGCACCTACTTTGACCACGATGATAACAGCCATTTTACCCTGCCGGGGAAGCCACAGGCTTAAATGGTAAAAAACAGAAGTTTTTTTGTAAATAATGGCCTATTATTTCTCCGGGGCCGGTCTATACTTTAACCAAGCTTGAATGGTAACCACATGTCGCATGTTACCGGCAGGAGCTTGGCACCGCTTGACGCCGAAACACGCTGTGGTGCGATTGACAACTTTGACCTCGTTCGGATGAGGTCAAAATGCTTGGCTGCAAAAAATTGATGGTCGGGTGCCTATTGCATTGCGTCTCGGTCTTTTCGGTTTGGCTGCAGTTTGCGAAGGCGAGCTTGCGGCACATTAGCCGAGAAAGGAGTGTTTATCGCGGAAACGGATGAATATATGGTCCCGACGATTTGACGGGTCATCCGGCCATTTTATACGGTCTTCTCGACTTCATGTTTACTGACTATCCGGTCGGGTGGAGAAGAGAAAAAATAAAAGTTTTATTCATGGGAGTCTTATTATGATATCAAAGCATTTTATGAAATTACACGCTAATGGCGCGGCGGCAGCCGCAGTAATCTTGGCGTTCGCGGGATTGGCCGCAACAGCGTGTGCCACCACCGTCAACATCCAGTTTGAGGGCGTGGCAACGGTAAACACCACTGATTCTTTCAGCGGCCAGCAGGGGGTGTACACGGGTGATAACGTCGCCAGTCCCACATGGAACGTGCTTGCCGGCGGCCAGGGAACACAGAGCAATCTGCTGGACTCCAGCGGCAATGCGACCACAGATGCTGTGAGTTATGCTGGTAACGCGACCAGCGGCCCGGACTATAATTTTCAGACCAACCCGGCCAATGAGCTTCTCAGTGGATTTTTGCAGGACAGTACTCCGGAGGCGGTCACGCTGACTGGCTTGGCCAGCAACGGTTCGTATCAGCTCTACCTTTACGGCCAACCCGGCCAATTTGCCAGTTGGTATGACAGCCATCATCGCGGTGCGGCATTTTCCATAACCACCGGTACCGGCGGCACTGTCAGTGGCAGCGCCGCATACACTCTGCAATATAATTCCGGCACGCAAAATGTTTTCCAGGAAAATACGAACTACGTCATTTTTCATGCGACGGCAAGCTCGACCGGCACGCTGGCCATTACCTGGACCAATACTCCAGCAGAGGCAACGCCGATTGGCACTAACGGGCAGGACGGAACTTTCAACGGACTACAACTGATCTCCGCCCCAGTTCCCGAACCATTAACCCTGGGTTTGTTGAGCGTCGGCGGCCTGGGATTGCTGTTATTCAAGCGGCACCGGATAGTCTGATGTTTTAATTGGGCTGGCCAATGTCGGAATCACACGTTGGCCGCCTTTTTTTCACGTTTCTAAATGAGGAGTTCACTATGAAACGTCACGGTTTTACACTGATCGAACTGCTGGTGGTGATTTCCATCATCGCACTGCTCATCTCGCTGCTGTTGCCCGCGTTGGCCAAGGCCCAGCAGGATGCCAAAAGCATCCAATGCCTGGCGAGTCTGCGTTCGCAGGGGCAGATGCTCAATGAGTATGCCGACGCGTACGAAGGTGCCATTCCTTATGACTATGACAATGGCATTTGGCCCAAAGATCCGGTAACCACCAATGATTGGGATACACTTTTATTCAGTTTTAACCAGGGTATAGATCCCAAGAATTTTGTGCTGGCCTTTTTCGGCAGTTGGACCAACACCAACATTACCCAGCCGCAGGAGTCCACCTATATTGCCAATTTTGCCAAGATCTTTGTTTGCCCATCTGCTATCTTACCGGTGGATTACAGCCAGACGATTTCCAATAAGATACAGGGACCTGGGGATATCACCACGTATGCCGCTAATTGCAACTTTTTTAATGCGTACATTAATGTTAGCGGTGGCTACTCAGGGGGGGCAAATCCCCAATTCGTCACCTACAAGCTTTCCAATGTTGCCAATCCTGGCCAGAAGCTGGCCATCGGAGATTCTACACAACTGCTTTCCAATGGCGGCACCTATGCCCCCTGCTTCTTCTGGTTCGAGAATGCTCCCGGATGGACCAGCATTCGAACTGGTCCGATGAATGCGTTGGTATCGCCGCAAGGGATCGGCCCTGCGGAAAACTCCAATTCAGACTATCCGTATCCAGTATGGGCCATAGGCCTGCGTTATCGGCACGGCCAGACATCCTCCAATGATAATGGGGGCTGGGCCAATGCAGTATTCTTTGACGGACATGCTACCAGCGTTCCAATGAATCAGGCTCCCGCAGGAATGCCTGGCGTACAGCCGGTGATCAATGGCACCCAGGGACTACGGCTTTTGAATATCAATAATCCAAACCTGTCCACGACCATTGAACAATAGCGGCACCAGTAATAGGGCCGCCAAGGCGCGGGCTTTGGCGGTCCTTTTTCGCTCCAGCGAGATAAGAATTTATCTGGGTTCACTTGCTCCAATCCAGGCGAGGAATGCTAATTTTTACATAACGTCAAAGCTGCATCAGCCTGCTGGGCAATTATTTGGGTAACAGCGTCAGGGCTTAGCATGCGGGTCAAGATCATTGGCGATGGAGACTTCATTGTGATGAAAAAATATTCGCGGATTCGCCATTTGCTGCAAATTCGCGGGGGTGTGTGGATCTTTTCAGCGGCGGCGATGGTACGCCCCCGAATCCGCATCGGCAGAGGAAACACGAATCGAAATGCAAGCCGGCCTCTCAGCACGACAGCGGCCCTTGGTACAGCGCGTCTTTGGATACCTCTAATCGCGGCCTATGCGATGTTAATTCCGGGCATGTCCGCTATCAGATCGCAAAATGCGCCGCCGGTCATACATAAAACCGCAACGGACCGAATCATCACTCCGGTGGGCAAGGTGGCCGTGACGCCAAATTTTGCGATTGGTGTCGTCGGTGCCGGCAACCATGTGGTAGTGGAAGCAACGGGCGCGGCATTTCGGCAAACGCTGACGGTCTTGAACCCCCGTGATCTGTCCGAGGAATCACAAGTGGGGTTTCTGAAGAGTAAACCGGCTCGGGGTAGCTTAATTCCGGGCATGTCCAAGCAGAGCCTCTTTCAAGGGCTTGCCGCGGGGCCGCATGATATGGTTTACGCCGCTGGCGGTGTTTCTAACAACGTGCTGGCCTTCCACATGCAGGGCGATGGAAAACTAAAATTAATTCGCAAATATCCCTTGGCATTCCAGAGCTTTCCCAAGATGCAGTACCCCTATCAATACCAAGGGCGACAAACAGTCTTGAAAAACAGCAATGGACCAGCCACTGAGGGAAAAATTATTTCACAACCCAAGCGCCAGCGTGGAACTTGGAATTTTTATCCCGATTCAGTGGCGATAGGATTGCGTGGCATACACATATTCACTTCCGGGCTATTAAGCAATAGCGTGGCGCGCATTAATATTAAAACCGGCCATACCAGTTATGCCAATGCCGGCGCTATGCCGTTTCAAGTAGCAGTCTGCGATGGGGGGCAGCGCTTGGTGGTCAGCGACTGGGGAGCAAATCGTGTAACTATTATCGATGCCCGGACCATGCAACCGTTGGGCTATGTCCGCATAGGCGCACCTACCGGCCCCCATAATCGCCTGCCCGGGGTACATCCCACAGCGTTGGCTTCGAATGGTAATTCGGCCCGCGTATGGGTGGCGTGCGCCAATGCGGATATTCTTACGGAGGTCGATGCCGGGAGCATGTCGATTGTCGGCATGGCTCTGGATCGCCCTTACCGCGATGCCCCGCCGGGATCATTTCCCGATGCGCTGGCGGTGGCGGACGGCAAGGTATTTGCGGGCAACGCGGGCAATGATGATGTGGCGGTATTTAATGCCACGACAGGCAAACTGGAAGGATTAATTCCCACGGGCTGGTATCCCACTAGCTTATGTATTTATCAGCACGCAATGTATGTGGTTTCCGCGAAAGGACTGGGTTCCACACCCAATTTACACCATCAATGGGTTGGTGATTCCATGCCCGGCACGGTCCAACGCGTCGCCCTCGATGATTTGTCCGCCCATCTTGCCCGGTGGACCCATGCCGCTTTGGCAAACAACGGGTTTTCCCGGACCCAGAGGGCCAAGTTGGCGTTGCAAAATAAAATCGCCGCGCGGTTTATTGGCCGTGATATCCACTATGTTGTCTTTATTTTGCGGGAAAATAAAACGTTTGACGAAAACTTCGGCGATTATAAGCGGGCCGGTAAATGGGCTGATCCACACTTGGATCTCTACAACCGCGCAGAACTACCGAATCTTTACGCCATGGCCGATCGGTTTGGATTGTGCGTGAATTTCTATATGGATGGAGAGGTAACCGCCCAGGGGCATCAATGGACGACCGCTGCGGAGGATTCCGATTATATCCAACGCACCTGGCCCATGTATTATTCTGGCCGAGGGATAGCATCGAATGCGGGTTGGACGCAAGACCTGCGCCCGGCGGGTTATAGCACTAGAACGGGCTTTGGCGGCGGCGATAATCCGTATCCCTATGACCTCAACTTAGGCCGATTAAAACATTGGGCCAATCCGTGGATTTCCTATCCCGGCGGCATGTTCATTTTTAATGATATGCTGACAAATCGGGTTTCTTTCATGAACTTTGGAGAATTTGTCGCGCGAAATCAAGCGGGAAAAATTAGCGCAGCCATGGTCAAACACATTGGCAAGCCGTACCCGGAATGGAATCGCTTTATTCTGGATACCGACCGTGCACACGTGGTCCATGACTTTATTGCCGCTCATAAAAACAATCTGCCGCACTTCATGTATATCTGGCTGCCGGACGACCATACCGCCGGTCGATCACCCGGCTATTACACACCGCAGTATTACGTGGCCAACAATGATCTGGCCACGGGGCAGATTGTTGCGGAATTAAGCCGCACCCCGCAATGGAAGCACATGGCGATATTTATCACTGAAGATGATGCGCAATCCGGAGCGGATCATATTGACGCCCATCGGTCCTTTGCCGTCATCGTCAGCCCCTGGATAAAACCCGGTATGTTAATTACGCACCGTTATTCCCAAGTGAATCTCTTGCGCACCATTGAAGCCATTACAGGTGTACCACCCATGTCCCAATGGGATGCCAATGCGCAGGTGGTTTCCGGAATATGGTCACGCCATCCGGATTTTGCTCCGTATGATGTGCAACCGATTCGCGTACCGGTGGGATATAATCCCGGCAAAATGTGGCCGGGGGAGAAGCAGCGGCGTAAGGCGGGCAAGGCCGGTCATTGGCTTTCGACCCGCTGGCTCAAAGCCCACCAAGCGGCGGACGGCGCGGTGGGCGATTCCAATTTTACGCCAACCCAATTGATGAAAGTTCCCGGTCCGGAACAGATGCGGCAGGAATGGATTGCGGTAAAAGGCAACGCCTCTTACCGGCGTGTGATGGCGTACCTGCGGCACCTGGCCAAAGCACAAGATCAACCGCTGACACATTACATTGCCAGTGACGCGGGCGACGGCCCGGCGGATGGAGATTAAATGCGTGAATAGCCTGCTGGAACATCCGTTCTAATGTTAAATTAACCGGAATTTACGGCGCGCTGCGACAATCCGCGGGAAGGACGAAAAATGGAGCCTCCATGAAATTCGGCTTTCTTGCCAAGGCGGTGCTGGATTCGTAACACTTCGTTCCATTTGGCCATACGTTCACTGCGGGCGAAGGACCCGACTTTCAAAACCGGAGCGCGAGCGGCCACAGCCAGGTGCGAAATAAAAGTGTCCTCCGTTTCGCCGGAACGGGCAGAGACCACCGGCAGCCATCCGGCCTGCCGAGTCAGGGCGATGGCGTCAAGGGTTTGGCTGACCGTGCCGATCTGGTTGAGTTTAATCAACACCGCGTTGGCCAGATTCTCCTTAATTCCCTGCTCAATGCGTTGTAGATTGGTAACAAACAGATCATCGCCGATCAACGTAATTTTATCTCCCAGTTCCCTGTGGATAAGCCTCCATGTTTCATAATCAATATCGGCGGCGGGATCTTCCAATGCCACAACAGGATAGCGCCGGCACCAGTCCACCATCAGGTCGCAAAATTCTGATGAATCAAATTTTCGTCCTTCCAGCTTGAATTCGTAGCACTTGGAATCAGCGTTGTAAAAGTCGCTGGCGGCGATATCCAGTGATAAAGCGACCTGGACGCCGGGGGTGTACCCGGCCTGTTCGATGCCGGCGATGCATAGGTCCAATGCTTCCCGATTTGTTTTCATTACTGGCCAGTAGCCGCCCTCATCGGCCAGGCCGCACCGGAGGTTTTGACGCTCCAGCAGGTCGCCGACGGCGTGATAGACATTATGGGTGATTTCCAGCGTTTCCTCGTAGCAACGGGCACCCACGGCCGCGATCATGATATCCTGGATATCGATCGCCCGATTGGCATGGGCTCCACCTCCGATGATCTGAATTTCCGGCAGCGGCAGGGTGAACGTGTTATCCGTAGATAAGTACTCAAATATGTGAATATGTTTGCATTTTGCCGCAGCGTCAACTGCGGCCAGCGATACACCCAGAATGGCATTGGCCCCCAGGCGGGATTTATTTTCCGTGCCGTCCAGGGCCATCAGGGTTTGATCCAGTTGCCGCTGGTCGAATACATCGTGCCCGTGGATATGCGCGGCGATTTCACCGGTGACATTGGCCGCGGCCCGCAACACAGATTTTCCACGGAAGCGGGCGGGATCATGATCCCGCAGTTCCAGGGCCTCGTACCGGCCGGTGGAAGCACCGGAGGGGACCAAGCCGCGCCCCTGAATGCCGTTTTCCAGTGTGATCCAGACTTCCAGCGTGGGATTGCCACGGGAAT
>JAJZDN010000156.1 GCA_021805985.1 Planctomycetota bacterium
CTTTTCCACAATCGCCGGAACACAAGTTAGACAAGCACTTGAGCATGAAAAAAAATCTTTATTCACGTCTTACGCACAGCGATCGGCGAAGTCTGTGGATAAGTTCCGGAAGAACGGGACAAAAGCGGCAATCATCTTTATTCATGCGGCTTTTCTCGTCATGTTGCGCTGCGTCAGCGGCACCTACCGGGGCTTACAGCGGATGAATAAGTACCAGGCGCTCAGCGGTTTGTTGAAAGCGCAGGCATCGGTACAGATGTACCGCCGGAGTGTTGGCCCGATCCACCGCCAGCATAATGGTCGCCGCTTGAACCCGCATGGCGGTCAGCAGCACGAGTTTCATGAGCTGCGAACCAAGTCCCATTCTCCGGCAGGATACATGCAGGCCGAGATAGACCAGCTCGAGCGTTGCGGTTTCCAACCGGTGCGCCATCAGCAGCACGCCGGCGTTCTGGCCATTGCGTTTCAACAACAGCCATAATGAAGGATCAAAGGCACTGGCCTGATGGCCGGCGATAACATCATCCATCGGCCGCAGCCCGCTGAGACGCGGGCAATCCAGTGTCTGGTGGTAGCTGGCCTCGATACTCTGCGCAAAGTCCTGGCGGCGATCGGGCGAGTAGGTTTCAAGTTGAAATTCCGGCAGCAGTTCGAAAGTCGGCTTAAACAGCGGCCGGTTACGACGCATGTAAAGCAGCGTGGCCAAATCAGAAAAGCCGGCTGCGCGATAAAGCTCGGCGGTTGTTTGCGCATTGGGAAGCAGAATCACCTGTCCCAGCGCCATGCCGGAGGCCCGGGCTTCCGCGGCCGCCTGCCGGATGCACTGCACCTGCGCCTGTTGTGTGATGACGTCCGGTGGTGCGGTTTGCGGTGCGTAGAACAAGGCCGTGCGTCCGGGGGTGGGAACCCACAGGCTCGCACCGATAATGCGATGATCCTGCATCGCCAGAACCTGCCGCGATGTGTCCAGCGCGTGTGCCAGGCAATATTCGTCAAATGCCCGCCGCCGTTCGACGAGGTCCGTCGATGCAACACGGCCATGCCGCTCCGTCTGCGAAAGAATGCAGTCGATGCCTCGGCTCAGCAGACGCCGATCGGTCGGGTGCACAAGTACGAAGTTCTGATCCATAAGGCACATTATGGCACAGATCACTCGGCATGGTAAACCAATTTGATTGTTACCGTGTGATCCTGCCGGTTATCAACCAGCGTGATGCGTCTGTTGCTTTGAACCACCCCATCAACCGTTACTTCCGACACGTCGTTTCCGCCTGATGTAAAAGTCATGTGATAAAACGTTTCACGGTACCGGAAATGTATATGAAATGTGCCCCAGCTCGCCGGCAGCCGCGGTTCAAACCAGAGTTGGTCACCTTCCTGCCGCCACGCTCATTTCCTGGGGTGTTGCGGTCGAGGCGATTGATCGGAAAAAGCGTCACGGCCGGGCGGCGACGCAGCCGCATTGGCGTAACGGGATAACGAAGAAATTTGTGCGGTATTCCGCAGAATGAATCTCACTTTAACAGGTTGTTCCAAGCGCGGCGAAAAGCCAATTGTGATATCGCATCAGCGGCCATGGCGTCCAGCAGGCTAAAGGCCTGCATGTAAATGCTCGGTCTGTTGATGGATGGGGAGAAATCGTCGCGTTGGTAGCGTCTATGGCGCAAATGTGAATCCAAAAAGGATTCAATAAAAGCCTTGGCCGAATTCGAGTTGAGCTGAGATGATTCCAAGCCCAACGCCTCCGCCTCGCGTCGCAACTCGTGCCTCGGATTATCGAGCATACGGTCGTAGCTCACAAAGACTCGCCGATTTTGCCGGGTTTCGTGTACTGCCGCCACCATGTGTTCCAGCCAAAGCTTGTAACCCATGCGCACACTCATGCCATATTTTGATCGCAACGACTCCGCCACGCTGCGCGGATGACGAACCACGATAATATAACCGGCTCCTACCCTCAACAATCGAAACACATCCTTCCAAATGGGTATTAACCGGCAGGTTCGTGGATCCTTAAATCCCCACAGTGGGACATGGCTGAAGCGTGCGCGGACATCGTTGGCGATGAGCGTAACAGTTTGTCGATAAGAGGAAAGGGCGGTCATGCGGGCACAATCGAATCCTGGTTTCCGCCATGAAAAACCCTGGGCCGCCAAGACGCGGTCATTGGTGGCGGTAATCCGGTTATCTTCCCAAAATCCGGCGGGATGATCCGGCTGACTGGGCATCAGGTCGTCGCCGAGATAAACATTAAAAACCGCCAATGATCGGGCGATAACGCTGGTCCCGCTATGATGCATTCCCAGCACCACGATCACTCGCTTATTTCCCATCTCGGCATTCCTTTCGATTTCTCTTCAATCCGGGCGTTGTATTATCGCCCTGTGCGTCCGAACGCCCGTCGAAACGCACCCGGGGTGATCCCTTTAGTTTGGCGAAACACCCGCACCATGTGACTCAAGGTTAGAAAGCCCGATTCCCAGGCGATGTTCTGCATTTTCACGCTGCTGTTGACCATCTTACCTGCTGCGTATTCCACCCGCCGGTTCCGGATTTCCTGCGCCATGCTATGACCTACGTACCGCACGAATGCGCTGTGCAGCGTCCGATAGGACACCTGCAGCTCGCTGGCGATGCTTTGGGCTTTGAGCGGCTGGCGATAACGGCATTTAATAAGCTCCATCGCGGCGGCGACATTCTGGTCCGCTATGGCAAGTATGTCAGTGGACTGCCGGGTGATTACGCCGCGCGGGGGAATCAAGATGGCCCCGGCGGGTGGAGTTTCGCCTTGCATAAGGCGGTCCAGCAGGGCCGCCGCCTCGTAACCGATCCCTTCCAGGTTATTGTCAATGCTGGACAGCGGCACGGCGGTAAATGGGCAAATTAACCGGTCATCGTTGCAACCCAGCACCGCGACATCCTGGGGTACCCGCAATCCCGCATTCAGGCCCGTCTGAATAACTTCAATTGCAAAATCGTCGGACTGCGCGTTGACCGCCAGAGGCTTGGGCAGCTTGCCAAGTTGCCGTTGCAGTTGCCGAAGTCGGGCTTCATGTGAATAACTCGAACAGTCGATGACATAAAAAGCTTTTCCGGCGGCAGCGACAGCCTGCCGGAAGATTTGCAGTTTCGCCAACTCCGTCCGATTGCCGAGGCAAATGTAATATGCCTGGTGTTCAAATCCCCTCTGGCAAAAATGTTCAACGGCCAGTTTCACAACTTTATCCATATCCGCCGCAACTCTTGGTGCGGGAAATGCATCGTTGTTGCCGATATTGACAATAGGCCTTCTATAACCTAGCAGACGTCGATCAACGGCGCGACTATTGCCCGCGGTGCATAGAATGCCATCTCCGCCCCATCGCGCCGGCAGCAGTGAATCATGCACGGAGCTCAGGTCCAGATTCCATCGCGCGTTTTCCGCGTATCGCGCAATGCCGCGATGAATATCGCTGGAATACCAGCTAAGCGACAACAGAACTTGCCGCGTCAGCAGTGCCCCTGCCGCCCTGGCGTGTGTGCGAGTCGATGGGGGTTTCATTTCAGCAAGTCTCCAAGCAAGTGCGGATAACATACTACAAATCCTCCGCGATTGCCAAAAGATGGTGTAGGATGGCGACGGCTTCCGCAGATTCCAACTCCGTTGGTACCCTCCGCGTGTACAAGGGTCTCGAAACGCTAAGAAACCGCCCCGAAAGGCTTTGCCAAAATAGACCAGCGATTTGCAAAAATAGACAACACATCTCCTTTTAGGGGTGTTATACTTCTTTCGTCGGTTGAATGAACTGAATGATCTTGTATTGTCTTTGCAAATCAGGGATGGAGGTGGTTGCTAATTGGTATGGCGGGAACAAACAGGTATTTCCGCAAGCGTTTCAGCCAGCCAGCCAATTTGGCTAATCTGCTGTTTCTGCTATAGCCGATGAGCCAAGTGTTCAAAGATTGGATTTTCATCTTTTTTCATCCACCGCATGTCGCGGAGGGTCCGCAGCTCGCCCGGTTTGGCGAGAAATCCGAGGGGCTCCCCAAGGGAGCAGGAGTTTTTTATGTTTCCAAAGTCGTTCCCAAATTTGTTCGGTTCTCACGGTTCTTCTTCGGCGGCTATCGCTGGTGCAGCGTTGGCGGTGCTGGGCCTGGCGGTTGGTACAGCCACTGCCACCGCAGTGAACATCTACACGGATAATTTTACCGGCGGCGCTACCGCACCGCTCAATGGCGCAAGTCCGGGGATGGATTTGACGGGTGGCACATGGTCTGCGGCCTCGTATTGGAATGCCAATGGTTCGGCCTCGACGAATAATGTGGAACAAGCTGACGCCATTCTCCCCTTCACTCCCACGTCCGGCGAGATCTATAATCTGTCCATCACAGCCAGCCCTGGGTCACCGGCCGCAGGGTGGCAATGGTTGGCGTTTGGTTTCGTCAATACCACATCATCTCAGACGTCAAATATCTTTGGTAGTGCGGCTGGCCCTTGGATGCTCCAAGAGCCGAACTCGAACTCGAGTACATCTGATCTCGGCCAATATTTCGCTTCGGGGAACGGGAACATTGCTGGTTATGCATCACCACAATCTCCGATTACTATGGGTGTGGTGCTGGACACCACGGCCGCGCAGTGGACCGCACAATGGTATTATGATGGTTCTCCCGTCCAAGGCGAGCCCTACACGTTTTCCACCAATCCCTCGATCACGGGGGTGGGATTTGGGGTAAATTATAACACAGCCGTCGTGGGCGCATTTAGCCTAACCGGTACCTCGGTCCCAGAACCCGTAGGTTTGGCGATATTCGTGGCTGGTGGATTAGGCCTGCTACTGATTAAAATGGGGCGCCGAAGCCCGACAGGGTAGTGTTGTGCAGAACACCGAGTGCCAGTACCGAGTTACCGGCACTCGGTGTTCGTATTCCCGATTGCTTTAGCAAAGGTGGAACAAACGGAAAGCAACTGATTGTATCGGACTCAAGCGGAACAAACAGACCCGCAGGACTAGGAATGCCGGTTACGTACCTCATTTTTCCACTTGTTTCCGTGAGCGGTTGTCAGAAGAAAGGGTCGAATTATGAAACGTAGGGCATTCACTATAATAGAGCTGTTGGTGGTGATCAGTATCATCGCTTTGTTGATAGCGTTGTTATTGCCAGCCTTGGCTCGGGCTAAGATATTGGCCGAAAGGATTCAATGCGCCTCGAATCTACGACAGATCGGGATAGCTTTGCACGAATACGCCAATGAGTATGCTGGTCAATATCCATTATGTATGGCGGGCTTTTGGCCCATGGCGAGCGCGACCTATTCTGCCACCGTCGGAAGCAGTGAAACCTACCCCGTGGCGGGATTCGGCATGCTTTATTACAGCTCCTTCGGGGTGGTCGGCAATGTGACATCCGGGCAAATGGTAAACCCGCAACCCGGAATGCTTAGCCCAACGGCAACTGGAATCAGCATGCTCTTTTGTCCTGAGGCGGGGAGTTATTTCAGCCAAGCCCGCTTCGTGCCGTCGGCCTATTACAATGCACAGGGTTATATCGATAATTTTACCTTTCCAATGGGATACTGCTATTGGGTTGATGACGGATCCCCCTATTTGGGTCTATATAGTCCAGCAGGCGATGGTACCGTGCTCTATCCTGGTTGGTCTGGATGGAATCCCAAATATGGGCCGGTACGGTGGTATAATGATGATCCGTGCCAC
>JAJZDN010000047.1 GCA_021805985.1 Planctomycetota bacterium
TGAGATACTGGCCCATAGTCTGGCCCGGCTTCCCATAAGCCGCGCAGTCCATAAACAGCACCTCGTCCCGCATCTGACCGTCGGCGTCCTTCCAGCGCCGATTGACCGCTAATCCGAATTCGCAGACAGTTGCCCCACTGGGCAACGTGCCTGTGCTCGGATCCCGGGTCAGATTGCCCAAGAGAACCACCTTGCTGAAGGAACCCATACAACACCTCCATAAAATAGGAGCCAAAACGTAGAGAGCCTAAAGGCGCGTCGGCCCATCGCCGCCGCATTTTTTTTCACCTCCGGCCTACGCCAGACTGCGAGGCCGCGAGGTGAAAAAAGAATCAAAAGCCCTCTGTTTGAGCCGGGGATGTCCGAGGAAACGGAAAAAAGACATGCCACGCGCACGCCTGGAATGCAGCAACGCGCAGTGAAGCCGGAGCATGGCAAGCGCAGCGGTGGCTTTTTGTAGTGGACTTCGGACCGGGACCACGGCGATTTCCTTTTTCCCGGTTATGCAAGGGTGTGATTTGCGTTAAACATGAATAGATGGCACCACATTTTGGCGCTACGCCAACACATGTTCGCGCCACATAATATGAGGCCAGTAGAAGGGTCGTTCCAAGATTGGAATTTAACGCCCGATAGAAAGGACGCTTGCCGGTTAAACCTTCAACAAAAGTCATATTGAAATTCTGGCGGAATTTTTGTTGCGTGGTAGGAGATGTCAGATTATTATTACTTTGTCGCCCGCTTGATCCATCATCACAAGCGGGGTTTTGAAGAGTTGTTTCTTTTTTTCACGGAGGCTTTTATGACCGACGGAACCAACACGGTATTGTTTTATCAGAAACCGGTACTGCTGGATCGTGCCGCGCATCGCAACGCCAAAATTAAATTGCGCGACGCCAACTTTGAGTTCGCACGGGAGACCAATTCTGTACCCGTTACCGCTTTGGAATTCGCCCGTGCCGCCACCGAGTATCCCATCGTCTTTGCCGGCCCATCCATGGATCGGCTTATGCCTGTAGTCGTGCTGGGATTACGCAACAATGAAAATCTCTTTGTGGATATTACTGGCAAATGGGTCAACAGTTACATTCCAGCGTTTATTCGCCGCTACCCGTTTGTTCTGGCGGAACGCAACAACGGACAGGATTTCAGCGTCTGCATTGATACGGCATTTTCCGGCTGGGAAGCCCCGGACGGCGATCCGTTATTCGATGAAGCTGGCGCAGAAACACCGCTTCTTAAAAATGTATTGGCCTTCTTGGGCCAGTATCAGGGCAACATCCGGCAGACTCAGGCCCTCACCGGGAAACTCAATGAATTGAATTTGCTGGTAGGAAGAGAGATTCGGGCGCGTGATACGAAGAATCAGCCCTTGGCCCTGCGCGGCTTCTATGCCGTCGATGACGGTAAACTCAATGCCCTTTCCAATGAACAAATCACCGAACTCTATCGCTCCGGTTTTCTGGGGTTGATCCATGCCCATTTAATTTCGCTGGGAAATGTAGTAAAACTTGAACAGCAACTGCGCGACCGGGAATAGAATTCGGACGATTGTGTGATTCGTGCCCGATACGGTGCGCCTTTTGACTGGCGTTGGAGTGACATCGCAGGCATGAGCTTATTGCGACGTAAGCGAAAAAAGCGGGTTGCCTGAAATCTGCCGCGACAACGTGCCGACTTGTTATGCTTTTGGGAATGCGATAGAAACGTCGTTCTCCTCGCCCGGTCTATTTAGACGGGTACGAACCAGGGCTATTAGGTATGAACAGTCAGCCAACAACAAAAATGCCCTTTCATATCATGACCAAGCCCATCGGGCCGATCTGCAATTTGGATTGCAGTTACTGCTACTACCTTGAAAAGGAGAAGCTCTTCCCAAGCCACCGGAAGGCCGCCGATTTTCGGATCAGTGACGCCACGCTGGAATCTTTTGTAAGGCAGTACATCCAATCGCAACCCAATGACGTAATTTCTTTCGCCTGGCAGGGTGGTGAACCCACGCTGATGGGAATAGAGTTTTTCCGCCGGGTGGTAGAACTTCAAAAGCGATTCTGCCCACCGGAAAAGCGCGTCGAAAACGTCCTACAAACCAATGGCACACTGTTGAATTCAAACTGGTGCAAGTTCTTCAAGGAACATCACTTCCTGCTCGGCTTGTCGATCGACGGGCCACGCGAATTGCATGATCGCTATCGCGTCACCCGTGGAGGCAAGCCGAGTTTTGATCTGGTCATGCATGGTCTGAAATTACTCAAAGACCACGGTGTGGATTTCAACACCCTTACCGTGGTACACCGGGAATCGGCCTATCATGCTCTTGATGTTTATGAATTCCTGCGTGAACATGGCAGCGGCTACATGCAGTTTATTCCCGTTGTGGAGCGATTTACCAAAAGCGAGGAAACGGAACTGGCCAATCCGCCGATGCTGAAAGTATTGTCGCCCGAACTCAAAGTTGCCCCGTGGTCGGTCGAGCCTTTACAATTCGGGCTGTTTTTAACCGACATGTTCGACCAATGGGTCCGACGGGATGTCGGCAAAATATTTGTTCAAACCTTTGATGTGCAACTGGGAATATGGGCCGGGCGTGGTGCGGGCTTGTGCATTTTTGCCGAAACCTGCGGCGGCGCTATGGCCCTGGAACACAATGGCGATCTCTATGCCTGCGACCATTATGTTTTTCCGGAATACCGCCTGGGCAATATTCACCAGCAGACCATCCGTGAAATGGTCGAGTCTCCCGTCCAGAAGAAATTCGGCCTCGACAAACAAAACTCTCTCCCCGCTTATTGCCGGCGCTGCGAAGTGCGTTTCGCCTGCAACGGTGAATGCCCCAAAAACCGCTTTGCCGTAACACCGGACGGCGAACCGGGGTTGAATTACCTGTGCGCGGGCTACAAGCATTTTCTCAATCACATCCGGCCACACATGGAGATCATGGCGCAGCTAATCAATTCCGGTCGCCCCGCCTCCGGAATTATGCAAATTATAGCGGAACGCGAGAAGGCCAAAGTCAGCGGCGGAACGTGATGGCCCGCCAACGCGACCAAGGCGTCGATGAAACCGCTCGTGTTGAGATGCGCGTCGCTGGTGGTGCTGCCGCTTTCCGTGCAGACTCAATTTGACCATGGAGAATCGGAATGGTGAAATTCTCCCCCGCTGCCGTTCTGTGTATTGCTGATGCCATGGCCAGTACGTTGGGGCAGGCCATGCAACTGGCCCGCACACGGTTGGCTTCCGCTGCTTCGCCGATATTGCGATTGATGATCCAGCGGGACCATGAAGTTACGGAATCCGAACTGCTGCGGCGAGAATTGGATATTCTCCGTGCCGGGCGGGAGAATATGCCGCCACAGAAAAGACCCGATTACCGCCCTGCCCAACGTCTGGCAATCCTGCATCTGATGCGACTGCGAGACTGGAACACCAAGACCGTCGCCCAGCGTTTTGTGATTCACGAGAACACCGTGCGGGCCTGGATCAATGCTGTCGAGGGCAACGGCAGGCCAAATCTCCTGGCCGGAGCTATTGTTTGGAATCGTATGGATGACGCCGTTCGTTGGGCAGCCCACGAACTTCGCCGCCTCTGCCCGGAACCGGAATTTGGCACGCGCACCACGGCCCGGCATCTGCTGCGCGCGGGAATCGCCATCAGCCGGTCGAGTGTACAACGAATGCTGCGGGAACCGGAGCAAAAAAAGCCGGCGCGAAAAGCCAGACCGGCCATGGAGGAACCGGTCGGAGTGCAGCCGCACGACCTGCTGAAGCCGAAGAAGCCCAATCAGGTGTGGCGCATGGATTTGACGCAATTCCGCGTCCTGTGGTTCACGTTTTTCATCGCAGCGACTCTGGATGGGTTTTCGCGCAAGATTCTGGCTTTGAAAGTCTACGCCAAAACACCCTGCGCCAAGAACCTGGCCGCGCTTGTGAAGAGCGCCGCCGTGCGGCATGGCAAGCCAGAGTTCATCATCACGGACAACGGCGGCCAGTTCCGGAAGCAGTTTGGGCGGGCAGTGCGGCGGCAGCGTATCCGTCATGTCCACACGCGGGTGCGAAGTCCGTTTTTGAACGACTGCGCTTCATGTTACACCTCATTGGTACAATTGTGTTCTGGTGCCACTTGGCACTGCCCAGATTTATCCATTCGCTTACGTCCTTTTTGGCTGATCGGTCCATCGGGGCCGGGGCATTCGTACAGACACCCATTTCTGGCATTGTAGCGATGGGCGGTAAGGAGTCCTTTACGCAGCCACACCGCCACGGTGCCGCGCGTGACGTGCCGTTGGGCCGCCACTTCGCATATTGTTAACAACCCCGTGGCCCGCAGGCGATCAAAACGACTGCGGAGATGATACACGCGACAAATGGTTCGTACCAGACGGGCGGTAAACGGCTGGCCGGTGCCGGAATGAAAGCCGCGGTGGTTGAGTTCCTCGGCGACTTGTTCTTCGCGATATGTATCCAGCAGACTATCGATGTTCGACACGACCGTGGCGGGGGTTTTGCGCTGTTCCCCGACCGTCAGAGGTCGAGGCACGGTCAACACCTTTGTAGCGCCTCCGCGGAAGCGTATCTGAACTTTGAGACCGTCGGCTCTGGTCAAGGTAACGTCCTCAATCAGGAGACGTACCATACGCTTGCGATCTTGATCGGAAGTGTGAGTATCGCGCCAAAGCCGGGGCAAATCCTGCGATAGGGCCAGCACCTGCTGACGCGAAGTTTCATCCAGCGTGTTTCCATCTGTCTTCCGCTGTTCCCGGTAATGTTCCTGAGCCTGTGATAGTATCCGCAGGCTGACATTCCAATCGGCCTCCAGAGTATCGGCCACGAGCCGATTGCGCGGATCGACCTGCATATAACGATTCCGCGCCAGATCAGCTTCATATTGAGCACGTTCCACCTGCTGGCGGCGCAGTTGGTCGGCCTGCTCCATCCGGGTTTGCAGTTCAACCTGTACGGCAAAGGCCAATTCCAGACTCACGGGCCCCATCATCTCCAACAGCAGCGCGCCGATGGCCGCGTCAATTCCGGCACCGGGCATATGCTGGCATGGATCCCGCGCATGTTCGACAATCTCCTTTTGACACACATAATCGCCGACCATCCCCCCATGCCGCTGGTGATAGCGAACCGTCATCCGGCGGCCACAGACGCCGCAGATTACCAGTCCCTGCAGCAGCGCCGGCCCTTGTCCGGGCGGACTTTTTCGGCGGTCCTGCCCATGGGCCTGGGCGCAAGCCCGCAGACTACGCAAATTATCCTGGTATTGTTGCCAACTGATATAACCGGCGTGTGCGTCGGGGATCAGGGTGTGCCAGTCTTCCTGCGCCTGTTGTTTCTGCGACTTACGCCCATTGAAAGATTGACACATCTTGCTGCGACCGAAGACAAAGGCACCCGTGTAACGCGGATTGCGCAACATTTGCAGCGCCCGGGTGTGGCCCAAGGGCCCCCATGCCAATTGCCCTTTGTTCGCCCCGCCCAAACGCCGGGGGAAGCACAGGCCGTTTTTATTAAAATATTTGACGGCCCCCCACGCTGAACCTTCCCTCTGGTAGGCCTCGAAGAAGTTACGGAGCGCCTGTTGAACCTGACGATCCGGATCGAGAACCACGCGACCTTGAATGTCATATTCCAAACCTATCGGCAGGCGCATCCGTAATTCTCCACGTCGGGCTTTGCTGCGAATGCCGCCCGTAAGACGCGCCCGGAGCACATGGAGTTCGGCTTCACTCATCGCGCCCTTGAGGCCCAACAGCAATCGGTCGTTGAAGTCATCGGGATCGTACAGGCCATCCTCGTCCAAGATCAGCGTCCCGGACAAAGAGCATATCTCCAGCAGACGATGCCAATCGCTGCAGTTGCGGGCCAGCCGCGAGACCTCCAACCCCAGGACAATGCCGGCCCGGCCCATTCCCACTTCGGCCACCAACTTCTGGAAGCCTTCCCGATCCGCCGAGGATGCGCCGGATTGCCCCAAGTCATTATCGATCACCACCACCCGTTCCACCGGCCAGCCCAAAGCCACGGCACGCTGCCGCAGGGCATATTGCCGCTGCGTACTTTCGGTATTGTGTAATACCTGCTGCAGAGTGGATTGGCGGATGTAAAGATAGGCGTCCCGCCGAAGATGCTCGGCCCGCACTTTCTGATGTGGATCATGCTCAAGACTGGTCATACATAAGACTCCTGTATGCGTGTAAGAATCATGGACGCCAGAACACGCACCAATGGCCCACGTCCGGATGCGGCCAATGGAACGTTCGACAAAGAGCCAACCGCCGGCGGTGTGTCGGATAGAATAGCGCGCGTCGGTTTCGGCCATGCACCCATCCAAGCCGCCAGCCCGCAACGCAGGAACATCGCCAGCCCCCACGAACCGCCCTGACCGCCGGAATCCCGCCGGGCGGCACGGCGCAGGTCTTCGTAACGCTCGGTCCAGGTTTGGGTGGACTCCGTGGATTCGGGTGCGACAAAATCTACCGCCCCTTTTTTTCCCGCCGTGCCAGCGCCCGTTCGATGCTTCGTGGATGAATTGATAATCCCAGCCGCTTGCGAATCATGGCGGCCAATTCCAGCGCCCGCAGGCTTGAATCGACGGCCCGCTGTCGGTCGATCATATCCATCACGACCGCAGTCATTTTGTGAGCTTGTTTGGGGCCGCGCCGCTTTGGCACCAGTCCCGGCAGCCCCTCCTGATGGAAAACCGTCTGCGTTTGATAGAACGCCACCCGTGAGAAGCCGAAGGCCCGCACGGTCCGGCTGACCGGCCAGTTCTCGACACGCACCCGGCGAAGCATCTCGTATTTGACTTGCACCAGATCGCGGGCATCGAAAAATTCCCGCTCTTGGAACAACGGGTCGCGCACGCGTTCGGGGCGCGGATTGCGTGTTCCGTTCTCCCTTAATATTCGTTCCTTGCTTGAGCGGTCGTCTTCCATGAGCGTCTCCTTGCGACAACGAAATATATGTAAAGTAAATTATATACACATTTAGGACGAAATCAAGGCGCAAGCAACACATACACCTACTATCGGTCAAATGAATTAGACATAATTCCAAGATATGCGGCATCACACGCCGGAACTCCGCCAGACAAAAAGGCGTAATATTCTTTACACTTTCGGCGTAATTTCCTTGGCGCACGGCCAAGCCATGATCATGAACCATCGTGCCCTCCCTTCCGAATCCGCTCCACCAGTCGTGCCAATTCCGCAAGATCCTGGAGCCGAAACGGCGCTCGCCCGGCGGAGATCACCACGGTGGGGTCCGCCGCCATGGCGTCAGTCCAAGCCGCGGGAATGGCCTGGAGATGTCCTCCCTCATCGTGGTAGTAGACCCGGTCCTCGCCCCAGTTGTTCCGGATTGTAACAACGATGAATTCCCGCCCATGCAGCGGATGAAATGGGTGTGTCACCCGCACACGTTGCGCTTCACCTGACGGATTGAGTGCATTTGACAGTGTTGACAAACGGCCGGATGGAAAGATTTTTTCGATCGCTGAAGCTCGGGCAGCGGTTGACGCTCATGGCGGCGACGACCAGCGGCATTCAGCGATGGCTTGATTCTTTTGCGGCATGGTACAACACCCACCGCCCGCATAGCGCATTGGAATTCAGAACGCCTGAAGAAGCGTTTTGCGGGAAAGCGCTGTTGAAACCGGTGGCCTACCGCACCCGTGACGGGCCAGACATCCAAATCCAGATCGCACGACGACATTATCGCGGTGATCCGCGACTGCCGATATTTGATATCCGTGTTCGCAAAGCGGCTTGATCGTTCGCGGAGATGCGAGGCATACGATGCCGCCCCGGCATCCGTGCCCCCGGTGCGCGCACGGCGGGATTTTTCACCCGAGAGCGGGCGTAAGATGCCGAAATTGTTCCACATATTGCCATGATTCCATATCATCCAGCCGTTGGACAACCGCGTAATCATCCGTTATCATGAATATTAGCACCTTCACAATTAGCTGGGCCTTCACAGCATTCTGGTCGCTAACCGGCGCATTCGAACCGGCACCTCCTGCGGCGGCGGCGGCTTGGGCACTGCCCAGCGGAAGATTTGGATTGGCAAGGGGCGACAGCACACCGGCTTTGGTACGATTTCTTTTCATCTATCGCCGCTCTATTTCGGGTCTTGCTCTACCGTTCTCCGGCGGCGGGTTGGGACAATCCAAGTCGCAATCGCGTCCAAAAGGATGCCCGCAGCCAGAATGTATGCCCCAGGATACCGGGCCGCCTCGTTGTAGCCGGCGACAAGCCAAATTGTCATTGCGCCAACCAAGAGGGAAAGAACACGCGCCACCCAGATGATCCGGCAGGTGCCGAACATTGCCGCTCCCGCCATGAGAAGAACGCTCAGCCAAAGCGGGACGAACACGGGCGGAAACATGAGGGTGAACACCCCGATAAACGCCCAAGTTGGCACCGCCCTACCGTGGAGATTAAGGCCAAAGGTTGCAGGCAGCGACGCGATTACTACGCCCAACGCGAGCAGAACAAGAACACGGGCAATCCAAGCCCTCGGGGCCGCCAACCGTCGCACAGTAATATCACTGGGATAATCGCCTATCATGATACCCCTTCCGCGCTGGAATCCAGCAGATTTGGGAAAACCAAATTCCATAGGTTCCGCAAGATGCTCCTTTGACACGCCACCACTGGGTCAATCGGGCCGGTGGCCCGGCCGGCGGAATTGTGGGCCAGATCACGAGGCGCCAACGGGGACGCCTCGACGCATTGTTTGAGGTTACGATCCGGGCACATAAGCGTCTCCCGAATTTTTCGTCCCGATGATACTCTGGTTAAGTTCTTGGAACAGGCCATCGTTCCAGGGCGCGGAGCCAAGCGGACCAGTCAATGTGTTATTGCTCAACGTCAAAGTCAGCGTGTCAGTATACGAAATCGCTAAACCCGCCCAATACACCGACACGCCTGATGGATTAATGTCGTTGAACTGATATTGAGCCAGCAGCGTGTCGGACCCCAATAAACCGCCATCGGAATACAGACTGGCAGTCGCGTAGCTGCCGCTGCCCGATGGCTGAACCTGGTAAGCCCCGCTGAGCGTCACGATCACCTGATTCTGCGCGTTGGGAGCGCTAACTATCGGCGCAGGCGGCGTATACCTTGGCACATCCAATACGGTGGCCGCGGCAGTTAGGTTGTTGAGCGTGTAGGAAATATCGGCGTAAGGCGTGGGCATCGAATCGTGTCCGTCCTACGAACCCCATCTTCCAATGTGAATGAGGATATGAGAATCTGTTGGCGTCGCAAGCAAAAGGAGACAAGCGATGTCGATGGAACGTGTTGGACAGGCCCCTTACCCGCAGCATCACGGGCGGGAATTCTGGATTCTGGCTTTGGAATTGCAACGTGAAAGCGGTCTGACGCCTGCGGCGTTTTGCCGGCGGGAGGGGATCAGCGATAAGGCTTTTTGGCGTTGGAAGCGTAAGTTATCGCAATCCAGGCAACCGGCCGACGCACCGGTGGCGTTCTTGCCGGTGACGGTAACAGATGGCCGACCGGTGCATTCTTCGCAAGCGGCCGTCACCGGCAGATCGGGCGAAGATTTGCCCACCTGCGCAGGCGTCAGTTCCGACGCATCCCCACTTACCGACTCTCAGGCTGCATCGCCTGTTACAGCATTGTCTGCACAGATTGAACTTCATATCCATCTGGCCAATGGGCGTTGTGTTCACGCACATGTACCCGCCGAGGCACATGGACTGCAATCAGTACTTGCGGCCGTGGAGGCTTTACGATGATAACACTGCCAAGCCTTCGGGATATGGATCGTTGCGTACCCATGCGGATATATCTGTGCCTGACCCCTGCGGACATGCGTTGGGGCTTTTATACGCTGGCCCAGATTGTTCAGCAGGCCATGCAAGCGGACCCTCTGTCCGGGGACCTGTTTTTATTTACCGCCCGCCGCAGAGATCGCCTGAAAATCCTGTACTGGGATCGCGATGGACTGGCGCTTTGGTATAAGCGACTGGAACAAGGGGCGTTTCGGATTCCCAAACCTGCCCATAGTTCCGCTGCTGTGGAACTGACGGCCAGCGAACTGGCGATGTTACTGGAAGGTATTGATCTGGGCAGTATCCGACGGTCCCCACGGTACGCCAAGCCCGCAGCGGCGGTGAACCTCACAGGTCCGACGGCGGGCGTTGCAGGCGGGACATAACATAATCGTGATAGACATAACGCTATTACCTGATATTAAAATAATAGTAATATACATGACAATATGACTTGACATGATAGACCCGATCCGTTATACTCTCTGTCATGTTGAACGCCGCGTTACCTGATGATCCCGCCGCCCTTAAAGCCCTGCTGCGTAAGCAGCGGCGGGAACACCTGCAGCAGATCGTCGCCGTTCAGAACCGCGTTGACACACTGGAACAAAACGCCCGGCAATGGGAATCCCAGGAACAGACACTGGCCGCCCGCCAGGCGGAATTGACAGCTCGTCTTACGGAATTGCAGAAGCGCAACGACGATCTGGCCATGGACAAGCTGCGTCTGCAATACCGGCTTAACATATTGCTGCAACACCATTACGGCTCCCGTGCCGATAAGATCAGCACCGGACAACTGTTGTTGAAATTTGCCGAACTGCTGGAAGAAAAGCCGCTGGAATCGTCCCAGGATTCCCTGACAGAACCCGATTCGGCCGACTCGTCCACGACCGGCCTGACGCCTGTGAATGCCGTTACAGAACCCACGCGGCATATTCGCAAGGGACGGCGGGATGTGGAGAATATGAAACATCTGCCGATACAGCAGTGCCTTCATGACCTTCCGGAATCGGAAAAAGCCTGTCCGGTCTGTCAGCAGCAACGGCAGGAGATGGGACGGGATTCCAGTTGGCAGGTGGAACGCATTCCGCCCCACTTTGTGCGTATTGAGCATATCCAGGTCAAATATGTCTGCCGAAGCTGCGAGCAATCCGCCGCCGAGACCGGTTCGCAGATTGTTCTGGCGGACAAACCCGAGGCTCCCATTGCCAAGGGATTGCCGGGGCCGGGGCTTCTGGCGCATGTGGTAAGCAGCAAATTCGCAGATCATCTGCCGCTGTATCGTCTGGAAGGGATATTTGCCCGGCAGGGATTTGACGTTACCCGTGGCACGATGTGTCAGTGGATGACGGATGTGGCCGATCTGGTTAAGCCGGTGTATGACGTAATGGTCCAGGAAGTCAAAGCCAGCCATGTGACGGCCACGGATGACACGATCATGCCGCTGTTGGCTCCGGAAAAGACCAAAAAAGCCCGGATGTGGATTTACCGGGGTGATGCGGAACATGCTTACAACGTCTTTGACTTTACCGAAAGTCGCAGTCGGGATGGTCCTGCGACATTTTTGGAAGGCTTTAATCAGACACTGCTGGCTGATGCGTATGGAGCCTACGATGGTATCTGCGTGGAAGGCAATATGACCAAGGCGGGCTGCTGGGCCCATGCGCGTAGAAAGTTCACGGATGTCAGTCCCATGGCACCGGAGATTGCCAGGGAGGCCGAGCACCTGATAGGTAAGCTCTTTGATCTGGAACGCCAGGCCCAAAAGCAGAACCTTGACCCGCAGGCCCATCTGGCCCTGCGCCAGGAGAGAAGTGTGCCGATTCTGGCTCAACTCCATGAGAGGTTGCTGCACTGGAAAGCCACGGTGCTGCCCAAGCATCCGGTTAACACAGCGATCGGGTATTGCCTGAACCAATGGGAATCCCTGAAGGTCTTTACCAGAGACTCGGCGGTACGAATGGATAACAACTTGGCGGAACAGGAAATGAAGCGTATTGCCCTGGGGCGAAAGAACTTCCTGTTTGTGGGGTCTGTCCGCGGCGGCCAAACCGCCGCCATCCTGGCCAGCATGACCAGCACCTGCCGCCGCCACGAGATCAATGTGGAATTGTATCTCACGCAATTGCTGGCCAATCTGCCCTCCACACCCATCACGCAGGTCCGCCAATGGCTGCCCGATGTCTGGAAACAGCGCCAACTCGCTGAAAACAAAAGCGTTCTGATTCGCCAGGCCTGATAATCCGTTCCTCATGCCCGCAGATTATCCCCTATCAGAAAACTCCCCGGTAGATGTGGTTCGTAGGACGGACACATCGAATCCGGCCCGCCCAATTCAAATGGCGCGGACATATAAGGCGAAGAAATACTCTCATCCACCCCCCGGCCCATGGCCAGCGTTGCGGCTAAGAATGGAACATAATCATTCGGCTCGGCCGCCGCCCAGTGAAAACTGAACACTGAAAACCGTGATCTGTTTGCATACACCATCACGTTTCCCCCATTCAGGAATCCCGATTGGCGTCGATCGCGGTGCGTTGTTTTCCACCTTTTCCGGCGGCCTTCCTATCATTTTTCCGGGGCGGAATCAGCCAGACTCCGATGAAGATCAGCATGCTGCCTAGAGCGAGAGTGGGGAGCCCAAAGAAAAGTGGCCTAGACGGCGACCACAGGTACAGCCACGCGATGGCCGGAGCTACCAGAAGGCCCAACGACGCGGTGCGAATGCACCAGCGCACGGCGGCCGGTGTCGGTCGATAGAAACCGGCCACGAGCGAGGCGATCGCGCCAAGGTAATAGATCCAGAAAACCGGTGCCAACTCCGGCGTAGCCCCCGCTCGCCCAAATAGGGTCGTCGCCGCCATCAACATCAGGTACCAGAGAACTACGTAGGCCCCCGTCGTTCCGAACGCCACTCCCGGCATCCAGAGCGACACGAAGCACACAACCCAGCCGAGGGCGTAGATCGTCCAGGCAATCGTTGAACGTAGGTTGGAGGGGGTGCCGCGCTCACCCTCCATCGTTTGGGCGATTTTTTCCGCCATCACTGCACCCCCACCGTGCTAGAATCAAGTGGATTTGAAAGCACTGATTCCCAGAAGTTCTGCAAGATTTCCGCCGGGCTGGGTATCACTGCGCCCGTCGGGCAGATGATCTGGCCACTGGAATTGTGGCCCAGATCAACCACGAGCGAATAGCTCCACGCCAGCCCGTTCCATGTCCCCGCGTAACCTGATGTCGGCAAATCGTCCTCGTAGAGCAGGTGGCTGTTTGTGTCGTAAAGCTTGACCTCATAGGAGTTTGATGTTGAGTCCGTGGCCTGGAATGCACCGTTGAGCGTAATCTGAATCGCTCCGGTGGGGCTATCGGCGGTGATCGCGGGTGTGGCTGGCGTGTATGCAGGAAGGTTCACCTGCGTTGCGGGCGACGTGAGATTACCAAGCGTGTAGCCCACCAGCGCATACCCTGTAACACCGTCATCCTGCACGCCAGCAAAAGTTGGGCCCGTGACACCCTGCGTCAGACCCCGGCCCATCTCAAGGGTATTAATCTCGAACGGGACATAATCATTCGGCCCAGCCGCCGACCACGCATTGGCGTTAAGGGTGAGGCCCGGGTCGCCATATTTAATTGTGGCGGTGTCCATCGTGTCGTTGAAGCCGGTGTAGCCTCCCACGGAATCGAACTCTGGCGAGACCAGCGAAATGGTGATGCCAGTCTCGAGCTGACTCTTTTGCACCATACCGGTGAGCACCGGATTTTTAATACCAGCGCCGGCAGTAGCACCGGTTGTGACGGACAAGTCCCAAGTAGTCGTATTATAATCGCTGTTGTCCAGCCGCACACCGACAATAGCGTCTGGATTCAGACCCGCGTTTGTAACCTCCGTGCCGGCACCGTTGACACTCGTCCCGCCATTGTACGCGTTGCGATCCGACACCGGCGCATTCCAGCCAGTTTGGCCGGACGGATCGGCGGCGGCTGCGGCATCTGCGGCTTCGGCGTTGCCCGGCGAGGGCGTTGGATTAGAAAGCAACGCCAACATAGCGCCTCCCGTCAAAAAGTCCCATTTTTTTTCCTCCCCGGTAACCGCAGTTTAATCCAATAATAAAGGCCGGGCAGGGTGCTAATAAACATCAAACTACAGCCAACGGCGAAAACAACACCGCCGTAAAGATCGTGACCGCAACGCGCATCAAAGCCAGCAGATGCTAATATCCAACCAGCGAGTAGCCCCGACGACAGGAGTGGTCCCAGCAGCGAGGCCATCGGGCCGCCCGGGCGAAAAACCGTTATCACGCACGTCAGGGCACCTATCCAGAACCACAGCCCGATTAATGGAAGCCAAGGCATTGCAACCGCAACAATCAGCGAAAATACCACTGAGGCCGAAATCAGGTACCATGTCGGAAACGCATTGCAGTTGTTGAACCCAAGGTATGCTGCGGGCATCTGCAACGACGCTGCGCATGTCGCTACCCCAACAATACACATCGCACGCACGGCAATCTTGAGCGCCGGAGTTAATACTGGCGCAGGGAGACGAGGTGCAACGGACCGGCCTGTGTCACGATCCCGGCACATAACTGTCTCCTGAGCTAAAGTTTCCGATGATGCTTTGGTTAAGCTCTTGGAACAGGCCATCGTTCCACGGTGCTGATCCCAGCGGGCCGGTAAGCGTGTAATCGCTGAGTGCAAGGGTGTCATCATAACTTGCATTATAGGAGAAATTCACCCCTGCGGTAAGTTGCGACACATGCACCATCCCCGTGAACACGGGATATTGCGCACCGGCATTGTTATACGCATCCCAGCTTGTTAAGTTGTAATCGGTGCCGTCCAGTTTTACACCGACAATCGCACCTGGATTCAGGCCGGTGCCGGAAACTTCCGTGCTGGAGCCGGAGTTCGTTCCGCTCTGGAGAACGTTGCCGGCGCTGTTGCTGTATGCGTTCCGGTCACCGACAGGCGGCTGCCATCCGTTTGTGCCCGCGGCGGTCCTTTGGGAACTGCCCAGCGGAAGATTAGGATTGGCGAGGAGCGATACCATCATTCGCCTCCGACATTTGGGGCGGGGCCTTCGAAGGGCGATAAAGGTTTCCGCCGCCGGATGGGGATGACCCAAGGTGACAGCACAAACGCCGACATCACGAACGCTCCCCGATAGTCGAAGGGATTTCCTGTTTGTAATTCATTGGTGATGCCCCATGCCACATAGCACCCCAATGGAACGGAAATGGCTCGCAGTGCCCAGATAAGCCACGCCCTGCCTAAAAGTACCGACCAGAAACCGCCGAGGGCCAAACAAAATATAGCGAGGCAAATCGGAACCCCTATAGGCCAAAACATAAGCGTGAATTTCAAATCTACCTGCCAATTGGGAAGGCTATAGCCGTCAATGCCCCAAATGGACTGACCACCGCCGAACTCGTAAACCAACAGTGAAACCACTCCTTCCAGTACGAAGGCCAACCCAATCAATTTCCTGGCACCCACCAAAACTTTTAGCATCAGACTTTTGCGGTCATCCAGCCTTCCCATCACTGCACCTCCACGGTGCCGGAGTTATAGCCGGAATCGCTGGTGACACCAGCCTGCCAGAAATTTTGAAAAATGTTCAGCGGGCCGGCATAAGAACCATCTACACCAATTATGTTACCGTTGGAATCATGATTCAATATCGCTGCCAGCGAGTACGTTAACGCCAATCCATTCCAGACACCGAGAGGTTCCGCGGCGGCGGAAACGTCGTCCTCCCATAGCAGATGACTGTTGCTATCGTAAATTTTTACACTGTATGAAGTCGGACTGCTGCCTGAAGTTGCATCCGTCACTTGGAATGCGCCATTAAGTTGAAGCTGAATCTGACCGGTGGGATTATCCGAGATCACCACCGGCGCGGTCGGCGTATAGGTTGGCAGATTCACTTGCGTATCGGGCGAAAGAATGCCCCCCAGACTGTACTCCACCATAGCGGCCTGGGTGGCGGAGTCCGCCTGCACACCGTTGAGGGATGGGCCGGTGATGCCCGGGGCCACCGACCGCCCCATTTCCAGTGCCGATATTTCAAAGGGCACGTAGTCACCTGGCCCGGCGGCGGCCCACGCGGTAGGGTTCACCAACACGCCTGCTTCACCGTAGGTTACCGCTACCGAGTCCAGTGTATCCAGGGGGCCAACATATCCGCCGTGTTCATTTTCAGGCGACACAAGTGAAATGGTCAAGCCATTGACTAACTGGCTCTTGGTGGCCATGCCGGTAAGAATTGGCTTTTTGACGCCAGCACCTGCATTCGGGCCGGTTGTCACGGAAAGGTTCCATGTTGCCGTGTTGTAATCAATTCCATCGAGCTGCACGCCGACGATGGCAGATGGATTCAGGCCGGCACCAGTGACCTCGCCATTGGACCCAATTTTACCGCCGTTGTAGGCATTCTGGTCTGAGTTTGAGACCACGAAGGCCTGATTCTGCGTGCCGTTGCTGGGTTGGATGTCCTGGCGCTGTGTGCTGCCGAGCGGCAAATTCGGGTTATCCAACCAGGCTAGAACTTGTGCTTCAACTTGCGGGTCAGACTCAAGGTTAATATGGTCCATGTTCACACCGTAGTCATAAGCTGTGTCCGGCAGCATGGCGCTATAGGTCGGCACGATAGAGTCGTTGTTCGCGCCGTCAAGTTGCTGGATCCATGGAAAATAGGAACCGCCGTTGGGGCCTAGCGGCTGGATATCGCCGAAAATCGGCAACTCAGTAAACGGTACAGGCCCCTCGAATTTTTGTAATTCGGTGTGTGTCCCATATACCGCCGCATACGAGACACCATTACTGAACACGGCGGCGAGCGCATTAAGCTGCGCCAACAGCGGGCTGTTAATAGCGGCGTCTTCAAAGAATGGATAAGGATTGGCCCCGTTCGGGCTTGTCGCGAGGTAGCCCTGGCTCTGCATCCAGGTGAGGACGTTCTTCTCGGTGTGCCCTCCAAGCGTGCCCAGCAGTCCTGAGTTGATTTGTGCATTACCAATTGTCGGATTGCTATATATCGCGTCAATCATATTCGCTAACGGCGATCCCAAATTCGGCGTGCCGATTTCAACCAGGCTGCGAATATTGCGGAAATCCTCAAACAGCTTGCCGCCGCTGGAGTTCGTGGCCTGTTCCATGTACCAGCGCGTCAAAAGCCCGCCATAGCTGTGCGCTACCACATCCACTTTCTGAACCGCGATCAACGTCCCCTCGGCAAGGCCGGTGGGGACGAGGGTCGGATTGCCCGAGGGAATATCGGGATTGTAAATGGAGTTATTCACCAGCCCGTACCGGAAGTCTTCGATCGTGGCTTCCACCGCGTTCTGGACAGACTGCCAATCGCTGGTCAGCGGTCCGGATCCGTAGTCGTTGGCGGCACCGGAATGATCCGCAAATGAGAAGGGCGTAATAATATATTTCTGGCCTTGCAGCGTTTGCGCCATTCCACCCGGCCCCTGCCAGGCGGAATAGGGATCACTGTTGATTCCATGCACAAACACCACCGGCGGGCGTGTGAGCATCAGCGCGCCGGGCTTCGCACCGGCATACAGAGGCGGCAGAGTGGTATTGGAATAGTTCAGCGATACACCGACATGGATTTGCCGGAAAAAGGCATTGCTGCTTTCGCCCTGCGGCAGAAATTCCGCCGGCGGCTCGTAGAACTGCGTGCCCAGAACGTCCAGCGCCGCCCCTCCGGCTGCGGTGCCTTCCCATCGGGTTGAGCCTTGGGCGGGGTTGGTGTTGGTCTGCACGCCCTTCAGCGCTGTATCAGCGGTGAGATTGGACTGCCAAGTGCTCAAGGGCAACAATTCTCCATTACTGCCATCGGATTGCAACGAATAAATACCCGTACCAATATGCGGGAAGAGTTGGCCGAAATCGAGTGTCAGGTTGCCTTGGTGGATCAGATTCTCCAGTGCCTGCGAGCCTACCGCCCGCACCAGCAGCAGTGAGCCGTCATCGACACCATTTTGCCAATCGGCGGCAATGCCGCCGGGTTGCAAGTTTGGCGCAATACGGTTCTGGTCCATGTTGGTGGTAAATGCCTTAGTGGGGTTGGCGTGCGAGATTCCGGTGACATCGGTATAGACCAATTGCAGGCTGGCGACAGTTACATTTACCTTATCGGAAATCGTATTATCACCGCTGGCAAAATCCCCGGTTGGATCAATCTTGACCGTGATGGTCACGGGGTTCGGATCACTGGGGTTGACGCCTTCGACATAAAGATCGGTCAGTGAACTGGACCCCTTGAGGATATCCGACAGCGGAATGGCCGTATTATCAGGGATAAAATTGCCACCGGAGAGAATGCTGGCCGAGTTGCGCGGCGTGGTGGAATCGGCATTCCATATACGCAGGTATCCGCCGGAGCCGGGGGAATAAGTATCAATGCTCCCGGAACTGGGGGATGTCTGGGTGACGCTGGCGGGATCAGCGGCGGAATAATTAAATTCAACATAGGCACTGGATGGATCAGCAATACCCAGCGCCGAAAGCTGGAGCGGCGCAAAAGTACCTTCCGGCAGACTATCGCCTGCGCCGGCGGCGATGGTGCTGATACCGTCGGCGTAGCCGGGGATGTTGTTGCCGTTAACATCCAAGGTATCGGCGATGATCACCTTGCCGGTTCCGGAGGCCTTGCCGGATTCATCGGCAGCGGTGATTTGGCCGTTGTTGTTGGTGTCCATAAGCAGATCGACGGTGGGCTTGGTGACGTTGAAGAAGATGGTGGCGTAGTTGCTTTGGGTGCCGTTGGGATCTTTGAGGGTGTAGGTGACGTAATCGGTGCCGACGAAATTCTTGTCCGTCGGCGTATAGGTGAAGCTGCCATCGGAATTGGGTGTGAACGTGCCGTGCTTAGGCGTCTGGTCAATGATTTGACCGAAGGAGATCGTGGGCGCGGTTTGACCCGCGGGGACGTTGATTTCATAAGCAGGCGGTTGCGTAAGCGGACTGTTGGAGGCTGCGACGGTGAGGGTAGTGCCTTGCTGAACAGAGAAGGTATCGGGAAAGGTTGGGGCCAAAGGGGCTGACGGTGCCACTGCCGGGGGCGCTACAGGGAATTCGTTGGGGGTGAAGGTCGTACCCTCGCTTCCGTCGATATCATTTGAATCGGTTGGATCGCCGTCGCCGTCCCCATTCTTCTGTTGCCCGCCGACGAAATTCACGCTGGCAATGTTACTGGTTTCCAGCACATTGGAAGCGCTGGTGCCGGCGAGATGGTCGGTAACGTCAAAGGTGAAGGATGCATTCGGCAGGCTGCCCCCCGATGCCAGCGGGGTGAAGCTGTACGTGTAAGCGCCGGTCGTTGGATCAACAGTGACACTTCCAAAGGCGGGCTGGGCCAGCAGCCTGTAGGTGAGCGGGTTGCCGTTCTGATCGTAGGCCCCCAGCGTCCCGGAAATCGTCCCGCCGCTTTGCGGGAAGTTCTGTACGTTGCTTTCCGCCTCCGGTATCTGGTTGGCGACTTGCAGCGTCACAGTGCCTTGCTCACTGGTTACCGCCGCCCCGCCTTGAGGCGTGTATTGAACGGTATATGTGAAGCTGTCGGTTCCATAAAATCCACTGCTGGCGGTGTAGGTATAAGTTCCGCTGCTGGAACCTTTTGCCAGCTTTCCATGCTGCGGCTGGCTGTAGGATGCTATAGAGATTTGCGCGTTGGCTTCCGAGCCGTCGTTGGGAAGGGGCACCGAGGCGTCGGAAAGCAGGTTGATCTTATACTGCTGATCATTATTCGGGCTGAACGCAAGGTTGGGTGCCGTGGGTGCCGGGGCGGTGACGGTGGCGGAAATCCAGCTTGAATCAGCCGACTTCCCGCTTGAATTCGTGCCTTGGAGTTGGAACCGATAGGTGCCCGGTTGCAGATATGATCCCGAACCGATCGTCTGCGGGGTGAACTCAAAGCTCGCCTGGCCTGACTGCAGACTGCTGACAGAGTTGTAGGTGCCGGTAGGCGTTTCATAATTCAGAATCAGCGACGCATTGTATACCGACGGATCGCTCCACACCAATCCGATTCCCTGAACAGTGGCACCAATCACCGCCAGACCGGTGGGTGCCAGGGGTGGCTGCATTGAGGGATTGACATAGCCGGCACTGGATGTGGTTCCATCGGAGAACGTTGCGGCGACATAAGCGGACGAGCCGGCGGTATTGGCGGCGGCAACCTGGTATTGGTAAACATCTCCGGCGGCAACGGCGGTGTCCTGATAGGAATATGCGCCGGCGCTGACGGTTTGGATGGTCTGCCAACTGCCGCTGGAAGTCACATCTTCACGCTGGATGACAAAACTTGTCGCGGGATTGCCGCCTGATCCGGCCACCCAATTCAGGTCGATCTCGGTGGGCGAACTTTGTGTGGCATCGACACTGGTCGGCGCGGCGGGCGCGGCGTTGGCGGGTGTGCTTGCGGAGACCGCGGTGAATCCGGAGTTTCCACTGGAATTTACCGCAGCCACCTGGTAACCGTAGCTTTCACCGGCGGAAAGTCCGGTGTCATCATAACTGGTGGTGGAAGCGGAGAGTGCGGCCAACGGAACCCAAGTGCCATTAAAGCTTTGCTGTTGCACCACAAAGCCGGTTTCATCACTGGTGGTGTCATTCCAAGAAAGATTAATCTGTGTGGACGATACGGCGGTCGCCGTCAGACCGGTGACCGAGGCGGGGATCGCGGGGATCGTGACGCCGACGGTGCCGCTATTGGTGTAGCCGCCGCCGCCATTGAGGATTTGGACACGAAGATCATAGGTGGTTCCGGGCGTAAAGGGTGAGGTGGGGTTCCATGCGAAACTGGTAAATCCCGGGGTCAGCGGTGTGGATGTAACATTCGACCAGCTTGTTCCGCCATTGGTGGAATCCTGAATATTAAAGCCATAGGTACTGTTGGATGGATCAGTCCACGCCAGATCGATTTCACTGCCGGAGACGAAGGTGGCGTGCGGATTCAACGCCGATCCGTCGAGAGTGTAAATGGGACCGGCGGCGGACGCGGTGGAGTTGTTGTTGGAGGGGCCGTTGGCGATAACCTGGTAATAATAAGGCCCGGTGCCGGTAACGGACGTATCGTTATAACCGGTTGCAGTTGCCGCAAGCGCGGTTGGGGTAAGGCTGGTCCATGTTATATCGTCCGTGCTCTGCTCAACGGTATAACCGGTAGCGCCGGCGGAAGCCGTCCAGGAAAGACCAATTTCAGTTGCCGAGACGGCAATAGTGGTGAAATTCGCCGGCGACGCGACCAGCGTTGTCGCCGAAGCGGTGTCGGACGGTGCCGCCGCGGATTCGGCGGAGCCGTTGGCGGCGATGATCTGGAAGGTATAAGTTTGATTGGGCAGCAGGTTGGTTACGGTTGCTGATGACGCGTTGCCCGATGCGTAGAGAACGGCCGCGTATGTGGCACCGCCATCGGTTGAATCCTCAATAATCATGGCTTCAGCGACATAAGAGTTGTTCGTCCACGTCAGCGTGGCGGAGGTAGCTGTAACGCCGGTGACGGCGAGATTCGTTGCCCCGGCGGGGATGACCGCCACAGCCTGCGTGGCGCTGCCTGTGCCGTCGTCATCGGTGGCGAAGGCGGTGATGGTCGGTTCCGGCACTCCGGCGGCAAAGGTGTGGTTTATAGAGGCCGGCGATCCGGTAATGTTCTGGATGGGCGTTCCATCACCCCAGTTAATGCTCCAACTCGTAACACTGTCTCCATCAGCGGTGGTGGGAGAAAGAGCCAGCGTGTAGGCTTGGCCTTCCGATACCGTGGATGTCCCGGAAATAACCGGTTGTGGCACCGCGTCGACAACCTGCGCGACAATGGGTGCGGCGGCTATAGAACCGGAAGCCGTTTGCGCGGTGATGGTGATGGTGTAATTGGCGGTACCATCGGGGTAGAAATGGGTATCGGAAGTTACGCTGCCGGACAGTGTGTCGGCTGTTGTTCCATCGCCCCAGTTAATCTTCCAACCGGTCATGGCGGAAAAATTATTGGTTGATAGATTCAACATATACGGCTGGTTTTCCAAAGCCGGTGGCGTAAGCGAACCGGAAATTTGGGGCAGACTGGCCGGGATTGTTACACTCAGTGATTGGGCACCGATCACAACGCCATCAGTGGATGCGCCGGCGGGATCGGACATCGTCAAGCCCGCGAGGATTGTGGCATTGCTGAACATGACGTTTTCGCTGGTGCCGATCTGCGCCCAACCGGAATCGCCGGTGGAATAGGAGTAATACGCGGAAACCGTGTCGCCCCAGCGGACCAGCCGCACCTGCACCGGCAGCGTTACACCGGTCACCACAGGGGCTGATTGTTCGGTTGCGCCATCTGAGGCAATCCACTGGAACGTCAGATCACCGCTATTGGAAACCATCACCAACGCCATCGCCGCGCCGGAATTAGTTGAATCCACGAATGCTACACCACCGGCCAGCTGCGAGTTGGCTCCGGTAAAACCGAGGATTTGGGCGGTTACAGTTCCGCTGCTGGAAGCCAACGGCTGAATCGCGCTATTTGTGAGACCGGCCCCGGAGAGCAAATCCATCTGCGAAGCGGTTTGCTGGGCGATGGCAACGCCGGCCGCCTCGGCCAAGCCATTTTCAACATCAAGTACCGAATTAGTATTCAGCGTAAGGTTGCTATCCAGCGTCACACCGCTGAAGACGGTTGGGCTGGAACTTGTGCCGCCGACTTGCAGATAGCCGCCGGTCGACCCGAGCTTAACTCCTGAGATCGTATTATCAAAAATAATGGTGTTACCTGGATTCGCGCTGATGTAACCCGCACCGGAAACACTGACTCCATTGCTGAAGGTGACGGTAGAACCGACTGCGCCGGTAGCGTTCACCTGTCCGGCGATCGCGTACACGTCGCCAGCGTTAAGGATAAGGCTTCCGGCACCGCTGACGTCTTGGCTGATTCCGGGACTGCTGTCGAAACTCAACATGCCGCCCGCCTCGATTGTCAAAGTCTCGCTGTTTCCAATCGCCAGATTTCCTCCGATATTGAGCGCTGCGCTGGGGGCGATGGTGACCGGTCCCGTCGTTCCGGCCGCGACGGAGAAACCGAGACCGGAATCATTGAGCGTTCCGCTGACGGTGGTGGTTCCGTATCCGTTGTTCGTCCAATTGGAGATGTCCAGGGTTGCCAAGTTTCCGTTATCCACCAAGTTCAGTAAACCGCCATCATTTGCGATGGCACCGGCGTTAGTGACAGTTCCCCCGGCTTGGCCAAGAGCCAATGCGCTAGCGCTGCCAATGGTAACGCTGCCCCCGGATAGCAAGGTGAGTGTTCGGATATCGGCGTTGAGATACCCCCCACCGGAAGCCGCAAGCGATCCCGTGCTGGACATTGTCGATGCCAGCACTTCCAACATTTGTCCCGAAACATTTCCTATGATCGTGCCACTGTTGACGGCGGTTCCAACACCGTTGTTCGCCACATCAAATTGGCCCGTCCCTTCGATTGTGCCGATGTTGTTAAAAAGTGGGGAAGATTGGTTTGAGGTCGCTTCAACTACGACCAGACCGTTGAGGTCGATCGTGGCGGCGCTATCAATATTTCCCAAGTCGCTGGCAATGATTCCATCTCCGCTAATGAGCAATCCGCCGGTTAGCGTTGCCGTTCCGCCGCTATATGATGCGGCACTGAGCAAACCGCTCGTGGTATTGGTCAGGGTAAAGCCGCCGCTTGATCCGGGTAGAACAGCAAGCGGTGCCGCTCCGCCGCTGGAAGTGAAGAGGTAAAGGGATGATACCCCCTGATTCAGCACCGCGCCCGTCTGGAGGTACAAGCCGTTTGAACCGGGGAAATAGACGTTCATACCGCCGTCGATATTGACCGTCCCGGCCAACGTCACATTACTCAAGGTCAGGCTGGTTTGGCTGGAGCCGGAAAGAGCAACCGGGCCGTTACTCCCGTCGATCGTTCCGCCGGTAACCGTCTCATTATTGACGTTCCATGAACCGGCAGTCGAGGTGTCCAGAAGTGTTGAACCGCTGTTATTCAGCGTGCCGCTTAAATTGATCGCGCCGCCGTCATTGGTGAGTGTCGTGGAGCTGAGAGTGTCGTTGCCGGCGATGTTCAGGGTGGTACCGGCGTCCACGATCACTGGCACCGAAATGGTTCCCCCGCTCCAATTTCCGATGTCTGTCAGTGTCAACGCGCCGCTGGCATTCCCGGTTAGCGTTCCTCCGGTCATCGTCAGGTTGTTGGCGATGATTGCCGCGTTGAATGTCAATGTGCCTCCGGTTAACTCAATGGCACTTGTGCCCGAAGCTTGCAGTGCGGTCCCCGCGTCCAGCGTACTGATACCACCACTGAAATCGATGACACCTCCAGCCGCACCGAATGTCCCACTGTCCACGCCGCCGTCGGCAATCTGCAACGTACCGGTAGTTGCCTCCACCGTGCCGCCGCTGTTATTCAATGCGCCGCCGGCTGTCACGTTTCCGGCGGTGTCCAGAACAGCCCCGGCGTTGACTGTCAATGCGGCATAATCGGTCCCGCCACTCCAGGTGTTGCTCGTGCCGGTTAGCGACACCGATCCAGGTCCGTTGAGCGCACCGCTGCTGAAGTTGAGGTTTTTGACACTCAGGGTGTCACCGGCATCAACCGTGATTGTTGCACCGTCGAACTCGATCTGCTGCAGGTTGCTGCTGCTGACGCTGTTCATCGTCGTGTCGGCATGGAGCGTGAACGTTCCGCCGCTGAACTGCAAGTACCCGCCGTCCGCCGTGAACGCCGCGTCGCTACCGGTACCGGTATTGGCGTTGTATCCGCCGCCAGCGATCTGCAACGTGCCGGTGTCCACTGTGACGGTCCCCGCTTGCGTACTGTCCACCACGTTGTCCAGCAGCACCCCGCTGTTGAAAGTAGCGGTTCCTGTGCCGGCTGTCTTCTCCAACTGGCCGGAATTGTTGAATGTTGCCGAACCTGTGTTTTGCAACTGGAAGCCCGCGCCGCCGGTGATGTCAAAGGTTCCGGCGTTGTTGATCTCGTCGCCGCTGTACATCAGCACATTGTAGGTCGGACTCGTCAGATTAATCACGCCACCAGTGCTGCCGCCACTGGTACTAAGGGTCACACCACCGCCGAGGCCGCCCAAGTATAGGTAACCGGTGGAAGCCGTTATATTCAGTGTCGCGCCGGCGGTCACCGTCGTGGCCACGTCCAGCGTGCCACCATTCCAGTTGTCCGTACCGGTCAGCGACAACAGACTCCCCGTGCCACCGCTTTCGATCACCCCACTATTGAAATTCAGACTATTGACGCTTAACTTGGCGTCAAGGGTCAGTTTCCCGCCGGTAATATTAAGAGCGCCAACCGTTTGGCTGGAATCAATGGACAACTGGCCGCCGGTCAATTGAATTTGCCCTGTTCCGGAACTAGTAATCCCCGCATTGTTGTCGATCGTTGTTGTTGTTCCACCGGCCACATCGACCACACCGCCGGACGCGTTCATCGTCACACCGTCCGTCGTATCATCGAGAACCAGAGTATTGCCCGTCGCGACGGTAATCGCACCGGGAATGGTACCCGCGGGTACTTGGCCAGTGATATTGACCTGGAACGTGACTTGAGAGTTATTGGTGGTGCCGTCAATATTTATTTGCCCGGCCGCATAACCACCAGAGGCGGCATCAAGGATAATACTGCTGCCGCTGCTGCCGCTGCTGCCGCTGTCACCGACCGTCTGACTGCTGAAAGTTCCCGTGGGGTCAATAAAATCGAGCTGCGCGCCTGCATCAAGCGTCAACGCGGCATTATTTGTGAATGTCAGTCCATTTTCAACGTACACGAGGGTTCCTGAAGCGATCACTGTAGCTGTGCTGATCGTGGCCGCATTCCATATCTCCGTAGCGCTGTACAACTCTACATTGTTGAAAATGGCTGAATTGGAAGTGGTATTGTCGCCGCTCGCCGCTGCCATCCCCGCCACGGCGGTGCTGCCCATGCTCACTGTCTGGGATGAACTAATCTGCGTCCAGCTAAGGCCATTACTGGAGTAATATGCGCTGAAGCTGTTACCGGCGCGAACCAGCTTAATCCATCGCGGGGCACTGATTGATCCAATCTGAACGGTCTGAGCAGTGGAACCGTCGGCGGTTCGCCACTGAAATTCGGCGTCACCACCACCGGTAATAAATACACCGGCGAACATCGCGCCCGGATCGGCGGAGCCGCTGAACATCACCCCAGCCTGGGCACCGGTATTGATGCTGCTCATTGAACTGATGTTCGCGATGATTGTTCCATCGCCGGTCCATGACTGGCTTTGGTAGTTGAATTGATCGCTGGTACCACCGATGCCGCTGCCAGTTCCGGAAACACTCCAATTCCCCGAGCCTGGTGAATAAACAGCCGCCCTGGCAATTCCCGGCGTGCCAATATCCTGATCGCCGTATACCACACCGCCGAGGTTCATCGTTCCGCCACTGTAGATGGTGATCGTGTCACTGGCAACGCTCCAGCCACCGGGCAGGTCGAGCGTGGCACCGCCAGCCACCGAAATACCGGCGCTGGCAACGTAGTTGTCGAGGCTCAACGTATTCCCGGTGCTGACAGCAATGTTGCCGCCGGTGATATTCACGCCGTTGGCGAAGGTGACCGATGATTCTAGGCTGGTGCCATTGGCGATGAGTTGTGCAGCGGCGTAGGAACCGATGGCGGCATCCAGCATGATGGTGCCATTACCGGAAACGGTTTGGATGTTGCTGGTGCCGTCGATGAAGTTGAGGTTCGCCCCGGCATCCACCGTGATCGACGCGCCGCTGCCAAGCGTCAGGCCGTCGGCGATGTCAAGAGTTGCGCCAGAGGCGACATTGAGGTTGCTGTTCGTACCCAGCGTTACGCTGTCAAAGATTGCCGGAGTGGATGAAGTGCCGTTGGTTTGCAAATTTCCGCCGCTGGCGGCGAAAATAAGGGCGTTGGTTACAGAGTCATCGAAAATCACTGTGTTGCCGGATGCGACGGTGACACCACCCGGGCCGGTGATATTGTTGCCATTATTAAATGTCACTGAAGAACCAGCCACAGTCCCATCGACGTTGATCTGCCCGGCAGCGTAGGAACCGCTGGCGGCTCCTAAAGTAATTGAGCCTATGCCATACACGCTTTGTGAATTACTCGAACCGTCTACGAAATTCACGGTCGAGCCCGCATCAACGGTCAGCATCGCGCCGTTAAGCAATCCCAAGCTGTTCGTGACATCCACATCGGACGGGCCGAGAAGGGTTGGACTGGAAGCAAGCGTTACCGTGTCCAGTGTTCCGATCGTGGACTGACCGCCCGTTTGCAGATAACCGCCGGAGGCCACGCTCAGGGTTAGTTGACTTATGGTGTCATCGAAGATCAGGGTGTTGTGGGCCGCGACATCAAGCACGGCTATTTCACTACGTCCTTGTATGCTCACGCCATTGTTGAAGGTGACTGATGATCCGGCGGCAGCACCATCAACGGCAACTTGCGCTGGCGCATAACTTCCACTGGCACCTTGGAGGACGATGCTGCCGCTGCCGCCAATGGTCTGCGTGTTGGTCGTGCCGTCGACGAAGTTGAGAACTGCTCCGGCGTCCACGGTGATGGTCACCCCGCTGCCGAGCGTCAAGCCATCGGCAATGTTCAGCGTCGTGCCGGAGGCGACGGTCAGATTGGAATCAAGTGCCACACCATCCAGCGTCACGGAGTAACCGGTCAGATTAACCGTTTGCCCGGAGGTGCCAACTGTCCCACCGATGATGTCACCTCCGTCCATTGTCCATGTGTTCAATGTCGTCGCGGAAAGGGTGTTGCTTGTATTGGTCAGCTTCCCACTGAAATCAATAGTTCCGCTGCTATTAATCGTTCCGATGTCGGTGGTCGTAAAATTGCCGGCAAGATTAAGCGTTCCGCCACTGGCGACGGTGATGGTGCCGGTGTTGCTCCAACTATTGCCCGGCTGGCCGATATTGCCGCCCGGCTGCCCAAGTTGTAAAATTGCCTGGTTGACGTTTACCGTTCCGGTATTGTCAAAGTATACATTGGCGCTGCCGGACGGCAGAAATTCAGCTGCAAAATACGTCTCCGGGATATCAATATTCAGTGTGCCTGCATTGTTAAACGCCATTGATGAGGGGTCGTTGTAAAGTCCGGGCTGGAACCAATCGTCGCTGGTTATGGTAAATACACCGCCGACCGCGTTATTGACCGTCGAGCCATCTTCAAAATACACCCACCATCCCGAAACATCGTTGACTATCCCATAATTCGTCAACGTGGCGTTTATCAAATACTGATCATTGTTCTCAAGCGTCAGCGTGGCACCTGAGTCAATGGTCATAGCACCGTTTTCCAGCGTCATGTTATAAAGTTGGACATCGCTTCCACTTGCAGCGGTGATCGTGGCACCGTTCACGATATCTTCAAGTGCCAACGTGTTGCCGGAGGCCACATTGACGATGCCGGTGCCGGTGATGCTCACTCCAGCGCCGACGGTAACAGATGTTCCGGAGTTGGCTCCGTTGGCGTTGAGTTGTCCGGCGGCGAGGCTTCCGCTGGCGGCGGCCAAAGTGATGGTTCCGCTGCCGGAGACCGTTTGCGCGTTGCTGGTGCCGTCGACGAAATTCAGCGTTCCGCCAGCATCCACGGTGATGGTCGCGCCACTACCAAGGGTCAGGCCGTCGGCGATGCTCAGCGTTGTGCCGGCACTTACGGTAACGTTGGAATCAAGGGTCGTTGCGTCAAAGGTTACACTGGAGCCTGCCAGATTGACTGTCGTACCGCTGCTGCCGATGGTCCCGCCTGCGATCGTGCCCCCCGCCATGATCCAACTGCCAAGCGTGCCAGCGGAAAGGGTACTTGAGGCGTTGTTGAGTTTTCCGCTGACATCAATCGTGCCGCTGCTGTTGATCGTGCCAATGCCCGCCGTTGTGAAATTGCCACCCAAGTCCAGTAGGCCACCACTGTCGACGGTAATCGTGCCGGAGTTGGACCAACTTCCCGCCCAGGGCGCAAAATTTGTATTTAGATCGAGTTCGCCGCCAGCCGCCACAGAAATTGTGCCCCCGATTTCATTGACTATGTTCGTAACGCCAACGTCAAGGGTACTATTTAATTCGACGGCTATTGTGCCGTAATTTTCAAAGGTCGTCTCTCCGAACGCCAATCCATGACCGTTGATGTTTGGTGCCTCAATGGTGCCGTAGTTAATTAAAGTGGCTCCGACATTACCGGCAATATACCCAGCGCCACTGATTGTGATGCCGCTGCCCACGGAAACTACGCTTGATGCATTCCAGACGCCCATGCCGCTGGCATAAACCGTGCCGCTGGTATAAAATTGAATATTCCCCGTACCGCTAAGTGTTTGGGTATTACTTGTGCCATTAACGAAATGGATCGTCCGGTACGCGCCGTTGGCAAAGATCGTTGCGTTATTCACCAAAGTCATTCCGTCGGAAATGTCAAGTTCATCACCTGCCTGAATGGTGAGATTACTAGCGACAGTTACTGCGTCAAACGCATAAGTTGACTGCCAGGGTTGTGCCGCAATCAGGTAGCCGCCCGATGAAGCGGAAATGGCCACATTTGCTAAGTCGCCTGCAAAGATAGCAGTGTTGCCGGAAGCGGCATGAATGTTGTTCGGCGATCCCGCGGCTCCAAGCCCGGAAATGCTAACCCCGCCTCCAAATGTCACCAACGACCCCGCGTTGACCCCATTGGCATTAATCTGCCCGGCGGCATAGGAACCGGTGGCAGCGTCGAGAACGATGGCACCACTGCCGGAGACGGTTTGGATGTTACTGGTGCCGTCAATGAAGTTGAGCACTGCTCCGGCGTCCACGGTGACAGCCGCACCACTGCCCATTGTTAAGCCATCGGCGATGTTCAGCGTTGCGCCAGATTCGATGGTGAGATTAGAATCAAGCGCTACGCCATCGAGCGTGGCTATCGCTGGATTAATCGCTACCGAATCAATGAACGCAGTGTTGTCGCCGCCGGCGTTGTCGAGACCCACGATCGTGATGGTGTGTGCCCCTGCGGAAACGTTGAATGCGGGCGTCGTGTATTGCTGATAATTTGTGCCTTGCGGAACAAACGTATAAACCGCTTGGCCGTCGATCTGGACTTGCAGGGTCTGGGCATTGAGATTAGCTCCGCCCCGCTGGGCCGCCAGAAGATTCAGCGAGTAAGTCCCGGCGGTGGCAAAATTGATGCTCTGGCTGATTTGGGTAGAGTAATCAATAAAAGCAACCTGATTACCTTGTGGAGCGTTGGAATTGCCGGATGTATAGCCGCTTCCATTGGCGGAAATTCCGCTATAGTAATATGGGAAATTCCATCCAGTACCGGAAGGCTCGCGCTGGTAGGCACCCGATGCCAGAACGGGCGTCTCGAAGCCGCTGTCGGCCAGGGGGATGGGCGCTGGGGCGGTTGGAACGACTTCCAGCCCCACGCCACCGGTAGCGCTGATGGCTCCACCTTGGATGGTACCGCCATTCAGCAGCAACGAACCCGTGGTGGTTGGGCTTAAGTTCAGCACATCGGTGGAAGTATTGGCGGTGTTGGCCAAATTAACCGCCGAGCCGTTGATGCTCCATGAAAGGATTTGTTGCGTCGCCGTTAAGAATCCGCTGCCAGCTGTGAAACCCGCCCAACCCACTGGGCCGACATAGTTCGCGATATTGACGCTGTAGGTTTGCGTCAGACTGGTATTAGTAACCGTATCCGTCTCAGTGACGACAAGCGAATTGCTGGACGCGGTATAGCTGACCTGCACATTGATCACATCGCCGGAATGTAAATTGATATCAGCACTGTTCAGGCTGGTGCCGCCAAAGGGTTGATTTCCATTGAGAAACAAACCGGTTGAATTGTTGGATGGATCGCCCGTATTCGCATTCTGATACAGATCAAACTTGACGGCGATACTGTTTTCAATACCGCCATAACCTAAATCTCCTTCCCCGCGACCCAGTGATTGCGGCCCCTGTCCCTGAATGGTAAACGTGAAGCCATCAGCATTGGCATTCGTAAGCTGAAAAGAAAAATTGCTGGTGAAATTGGACGCAATGTTTATTGGAGTGTTATCAAATGCGCTGCCAGCTTCCCATTGCTGACCGTTCGTTAATTCTAACCCGCCCGGGATTAAAGACGTAACACCATTGAGCGTCAACGGCTCTCCCGTATTGTCAATGGTCCCAGTAAGTTCCACTTGTCCTGCGGTGTAATTCCAATTGGCCACGCCCAGATCGGCTGTAGTGACTAAGCCGCCAATATCCAGCGTGCCGCCCGATATGTTGATGGTTCCACTGTTAATCCATGGCGAAGTGCCGGAACCCAGCGTCACCGCGCTGCCGGTGTTGACCGTCAGCGTGCCGTCGGAATCCAGTGTGAAGCTGGCACCGGTAATCGCAAGGTTGCCGCCGTTCGCGGTGGTCAGCGTTCCATCATTCTGGAATGGTGCTGCGATGGTCAGCGCCGGGCCAGCGACATTGGCATCAATGGTTCCCTGATTAATCAGCAGGCCGTCATATTGATTTACAATATTGCCGGCACCGGCGAAAGTGATCCCAGCGCCGAGGGTGATTGCCCCATAATAAATGTGGACCGTGGAACCGGACCCCAAGTCGATTTGACCGGAACCACTTATAGCTTGGCCTGTCGTTCCGCCACCATCAAACCAAAGACTACCGCCCGATGCAATGGTTACTGTGGCTCCAGCCTGCATCGTCAGACCACCATCAATCCACAACGTCGCGCCGGAGGCGACGGATAAGTTGGCCGCCAATGTCGCGCCGTTGAGATACAAATAATTGTTGGCAACATTTACCGTCTGCCCGCTGGCACCAACCGTCCCGCCGATGATGGTACCATAGTCCATGGTCCATGAATTCAGCAGCACAACTGAAACGGTCTGACCGGTGTTGGTCAGCGTGCCGCTGAAATCAATGGTTCCACCGCTATTGTTGATCGTCCCCAGATCGCCTTGTGTAAAGTAACCGCCAAGATGAAGTGTACCGCCGCTGGCGATGTTAATCGTGCCGGAAGCGTTGGTCCAAGAGGAAGAAGTGGAATTATAATAGTGGTTACTCAAATACAACGCTGCGCCGGAGGCGACGTTGAATGTTCCGTCATTGACGCCCTGAACATCCGATCCACCAGTGAAATAATTATAATAATCCTCAAGGTAGACATAGCCGCCATTGATGGTTACCGCACCCTGAAGCGTGGCACCCTCCAAGTACAAGCCGGAACTACCGGAAATTATAATGGTATCGCCGGTTGCTCCGACGTTTCCACCAATGACCGCGCCCCAGTCCATTGTCCATCCGTTCAGCAGCGCCGCGGAAAGATTGCCGCCGGTATTTGTCAATGCGCCGCTGAAATCAATGGTTCCACCGCTATTGTTGATCGTCCCCAAGTCGCTCTGAGTGAAATCGCCACCAAGGTTAAGAGTGCCGCCGCCAGCGATGTTAATCGTGCCGGTGGCATTGGTCCAGGATGACGTGAGGTTGTAATAGTCGTTACGTAGGTTTAATGTGGCACCCGAAGCAATGTTGATGGTTCCGTCGTTGACACCTACAACATCCGATCCCCCGCTGTAGTAATTGTAGTAGTCCTCCAGCGACACCGTACCGCTATTGATGTTCACCGTCCCGTCCACGGTTACACCTTCCAGCGTCAGGTTGGATTCCCCAGAGTATTGTGGCGCTGAGACTGCCAGCGTTATGACCTGCCCGCTTATGCCAACGGTCCCCTCGATGACGGCACCTCCGCCCATGCTCCAAGAGTTTAGCAGTGTCTCAGAAAGCGTCTGTCCCGTATTCGTCAGCGTGCCACTGAAATCAATTGTTCCACCGACGTTGCTGATCACGCCCAAGTCACTCTGGGTGAAGTCACCGCCAAGCTTCAAGATTCCGCCGCTGGCGATGTCAATCGTGCCGGAAGCGTTGGTCCAAGAGGA
>JAJZDN010000048.1 GCA_021805985.1 Planctomycetota bacterium
TGTGCCTCCAACGCCGGAACCAGTGACTGTAATTGTTGGGCATCCATGCCGTCGCTCCTTTCGTCTGCCCTTACTCATCGGTCATCCGAAATAAAATCTTGAGCTTTTATAGCGCTGTCGTACTAACGGATTCCGCGGCAGTGATAGACTCCACCGGGCGGCATATTCAATGCGACAAATTGAAAAGATACATGTTCAAATATGGATTTGTAAAAATTCAGATAATAGAGCGGAACCTCTGTAATATTGCTGAAAAATCCGTCAGGACGGAGATATTTTTTTACCGCGCCGAACATAGCATTCCGCACCGATTCCGGAAGACTTGCCGTCCCCAATCCGCTGACAAAACAATCAACGCCATGCGGTGCAATGCCCTGATCACTTAGAATTGAATCCAGGTGGCCGACATCGGCCTGAAGAATGCGCATATTCGCGCTGGCAGAAAAGCGATTGTGAAGCACCTGCACAAAATCTGGATCGCGTTCCAATGCCAGGAATTGCGTTCGTGCATCGAGGCGTTTAACAATTTCCGAGGTAATGGGTCCGGTGCCGGCACCCAGTTCCACAATACATCGCGCAGAGCTGAAATCCGCATGGCTGATGCTGGCTCTGGCCATAAATCGGCTGGACGGCCAGACCGAGGCGATGCGTGTACCATGGCGAAAAAATTTCTGTAAAAACAAAAGATTATGCGTAATCTTTGCCGGCTCAACTGGCAGTGCCTGCGCCTGCGGCTTACCGGAAGATCTGTAATTATTAACGATGCTGTTGGATTCCTTCATGGATGCTACCCTATACGCAATTACCAAAAAAATAAAGTCTAAAAAAAAGCCCGGCACGAATTATCATGCCGGGCGAGTGAATGGCTATTTCTACAATCAGGAATTTTTAATTGCTTCCTGCGGGAACCGGCACGGTTTGGGGCGGAGTTGCCGTCATATCAGGCGTCCGCGAGGAAGGGGTCAGATTGGTGGAATTACCTGATCGCATCACCTGCTCCGAAGCCGGCACATAGGGGTTGTATTTCAACTTGACCGGCAGGATAAATATATCAACACGCCGATTCAGCGGATTGCCCCGATGCCGCGGAGCGTTGGCGGCAATCGGATGAGTCTTACCCCAGCCGGCAACCTGCATTCTGCGATCAATTACGCCGTCGCGCTTCAAGATATACATAACCGATATCGCCCGATTTGTAGAAAGATACCAGTTTGTCGGATTCATGACCGTGCCGCGGGTGCGACGAATCGGCACGTCATCGGTATTACCGACAATTCGGATTTCATTATCCGATATGCCGGACATATTAAGAATTTGTGCAAACTCCGCCAACGCCCGTTTCGCATCAGGACGGACCTCGGTGCTGCCTAGTGCGAACAAAAGATCGCTCTTAAACCGCAACAGGCCCAGCTTCTTGTTATAAGCCAAAAGATTCGGATATTGCTCCGCCAGACGCTCCAAGGCGCTGTTGACCGATTCAGGCAGCCGCGGTGCGCCGCCAGCCAATGCCAACAGACGGTTATACTGCCCACGTAATTTGGCCAGCCGTTCCTTCAGCGCTGCGATTTCGTTTTGCAGTGCGGAAGCGCCGCCGCCTTGGGTCTGCAGGAGCTGCTGATCTTCAGCCAATTTCTGCTTGAGGGATGAAATTTCTCCTCGCAGGCGAAGCAATGCATTTTGATCCGCCGCCAACTGCGACTTGGCCTGATCAAACGCGGTCTGTAAACGCTGATATTGATCTTCCGAAACACACCCCGTCAGGCCAAGTAACCCTGCGGTTAAACCGGCCAAGAGCGTGGTGGTCATTAATTTACGGCTGAAGGACTTATTCATACGCTTTTCTCCAGAGGCTTCCATATCCGACACATCAAATCAACCAATAGTTTCAGCGAATTAGTTGAAATAGTAAAGGACGAAAAAAAAATAAACGAAGGAATGGAAGACTGGCGGCATCCATGCTGCCCGGGCCTCCATGCCCTTTCACTACAATTCGTAACGCTCCAAGGCCGAATCCATTGCTGCACCTGAGACAATAGTCGGCCTCATACACAATTATTCCGACGCCTTCCCGGCCAAATACCCAGCTCCGGCAAAAAGAGCCGTGATGACAACCAGAAACGCGATAAACATCCACACATTTTTAGCCAGAAGCGGCACCCACCCGGGTATAAAGCCCTGAAATGCCGCAGCTGCCGCCACCAGTGTCAGCACCATAACAAATGCAGCTCCCAAAGCCAAGCCGCCAAAAAGACCCGAAGATGCGTCTGGAGCCTCAAACATCGGAGCATACATCGGAGCCGATGATGTCGCCATCCCCGGAGAGGATGATTTTTCCGAAGCTGCTGAACCGGCTGCTACCGCAATGCCGGAATCGGAAGACGCCGGCGCACCGGAGGCTGTGGCACCGCCGGGCTGATCAAATATTCCCGAAGATGATCCAACCCCTGACTGCCCGGCAACCGAATGATCACCGGGATAAATTTCTTCCAGCAGCTCGGCCCCCAGGCTGGTGTTATCACTTTCGCGGGTCAAATCAAGCAAGCCGGAGCCGCTGCCTACGGAATCCAATCCTGAGGGGGAGATGGATTCATCCAAGGGGGAGGATATTTGCGTTTGGGCGCTGGCGTCCGTGGGTTTAACTTCGCTTTCATCAAATACTTTTACCGGCTTTTTACCTGGCGCGGGAGACTGCAGCGGAAGACCAGTATCAGCCTTGCCGGGAGCTTTTCCAATCGCCGATTGCCCGGATAGCGAGCCACCCGCGAATGAACCCGCCGATGTGCCACCCGCCGTAGCGTCACTGGCATTCATAATCGGATTGCCGGTGCCGGATAAAGGTGCCAAGTCGATCATGCCTTCTTCCAGCGTACCGCCCTGCAGATCGCCAGCCAGTCGATCAACCTGATCGACCTTAAACATAATACGATTGCCGTCACGAAATTCGCGGAGTTTATTTTTCTCCACGAGTTCCTTGACTTTGTCCTCGGGCATATTCAGCTTAGCCGCTGTTTCTTCCGAACTGTAAAACATTTTTGCCATGAGCGACTCCTCATTATGACGCCGTCACCGGGTACGACCTAACTATATAGTCTACCAGAAGGCACCCGTATGCGCCTAGTGCTTTTTTTTCGTTTCCATGAATCAGCGGGTCCGCATCCTAACCTTAAACGCTTTCCACACTCTTCATTATGGCTGCGTTAACGCCTTTCCCGCCGACACCATCGCTTTTACCTGAGCCGGCGTCGGCGGCAAATTATTAAAATCCTTGAGTTTCAAATCCGCTCGGAAATCCCGGCTGGCCATTAACTGTATGCGCGATTGCGAACCGACAAATCGATATACGGCCATGACATCACTTCGCCTGTTCACCAGGATCACTCCCCACCGCGAAGCTGATATCTGCGTTGGCACCACCCGGATGTTCTGCTGCGCCGACGCAGCATGCGCCCCGGAGGATTTAATCAACGGAGCCGCCATCACTACATTGCCCGCATCCGCCGGCTCTGATTTAACCTGACTCCAGACCAACACCATGGCGTTGACCATTAGCCCGGCACCAATAAGCCACAAGGCTGAAGACAGGGAACCACGAAAATGATCTTTTTTCTGATCCATTAATTGGTCATAGTAAGCCAAGGGCCGCCGGTTCCGCAAGAGCGATGTTATTATTTTGTTGTTTTTTAGAGAACCTTTAATCGTCCAATTCTTCAGCGTCGCTAGCCCAAGCACCCGTTCTCACGCTATGCTAAGCACTATGAACGCCACGGAACCAACATCCTCGGCACCACCTGCCGGCGGACATGTCATTCATGTTCTGCCTGATGCGCTGATCAATAAAATCGCCGCCGGCGAAGTTGTTGAACGCCCCGCCAGCGTGGTGAAAGAGCTTCTGGATAACGCGGTGGACGCCGGGGCGTCGCGGTTGGTGATAACTATTGAAAACGGCGGTCGCACACTGATTCGCGTGACAGATGACGGTTCGGGCATTTCCCCGGATCAAGTGGCTTTGGCACTGGCCCGGCACGCCACCAGTAAAATTCAGACTATAGATGACTTATTTGCAATTCAGACCATGGGCTTTCGCGGCGAGGCGTTAGCTTCAATCGCCGGCGTCAGCCATACCACAATTATTACCCGTCGAGCGCAGGATGATCAAGCGGTGCGCGTGGTGGCACAGGAAAGCGTTTTGGATTCGCCGATACCCTGCTCTGCCCCGGTGGGCACCACCATTGAAGTCCGGGATTTATTTTACTGCGTGCCAGCCCGGCGCAAATTTTTGCGTGGGGATTCTACAGAGTTCGGCCACATTTCCGAAACCGTGTTGCGTACCGCATTGGCGCACCCGGAAATCGCATTTTCTCTCAGTCATAATGGTCGCAGCACGTTAAATCTGCCCGCCACCAATGATCCGCAGGTTCGCGTGGTTGCCGCCTTAAATAAAGAATTGCAGAGCCAGCTTTTGGCATTGGACCATGGCGAACCCGGCATTCGGGTGGAAGGTTTTGTTGGAAAACCTGCCACGGCACGGGCCACGACGCATTATCAATATCTGTTTCTCAACGGTCGGTATATCCGGGATCGCTCGATTTTTCATGCCGTGAAAGAATCTTTCCGCGGTCTTATTGAACCCCATTCGCAACCGGTAGCTGTCATATTTTTGCACATGCCCCCCGCCGCCTTTGATGTGAATGTCCATCCGCAGAAAATTGAAGTGCGCTTTCGCGAGCCGAACCTGCCGTACCGGGCGGTTCTGGCGGCCATTCGCCAGCGCCTGTTGGGTTCGGATCTGACTCCGCCCATGCGCCTGACCTCCCCGCCCAGTGCGGAAAAAGCGGAACAATTCATGGCTAATCAGACGCAAGAACGCAGGGAGGTGATTGCCGAATTTTTCCGCGATCCGCAACCGCTGCAGCAATCGTTGGATTTGCCTGTAACACAACCGCCCCAAACCGCGGGCCATGCTGCCGCAACTGACTTTAATATGCCGGACACTGCCCTGCACGGGGAACATAATACCGCGATGCCTTCCAGCGCAGCACAATTATCCCCGTCCACTTCCGCCGTATTCCCCGCGACATCGCCCCCGGGGCTTACCGCAGGCGGACCCAAATTCATGCAGTTCCACAATAGTTTTATCGTGGTGGAAGATGGCGATGGCCTGCTGGTGATCGACCAGCATGCCCTGCATGAACGGGTGATTTACGAAAGCCTTTTGGCGCGGGTGCGGGCTGGAACCATTTCCGGCCAGCGGCTGCTGTTGCCTGTGGTCGTATCCGTTAGCCCGCGGCAACTTGCGGGGCTGGAACGCGTGCGGCCACTATTGGCGTCACTGGGAATTGAAATAACCCAGTTTGACGCTTCAAGCGTGGCCGTGCAAAGTCTGCCGAGTTTGCTGTCCCGGCTCAACACCATGGATTTTATCAAAGGAGTTCTTGATAAAGTCGCTGAGGAATCGGCGCGGATTACCGATGAGGAATTGCTGCACGAGGTGCTGGATATGGCCGCGTGCAAAGCGGCGGTAAAGGCTGGCGACCCATTGGCCAATCAGGAAATCGCGGCGTTGCTGGCACGGCGCATGGAGGTGCAGCGATCCAGTAATTGCCCGCATGGCCGCCCCACCACCATTCGCCTGGACCGTAGCGATCTGGAAAAACAGTTTAAGCGACGATAGTGTCATGGAGTGAGTCGTGAAAGAACCAATCTCGGATATGGATAGAATTATGCTTCTCATACAAGAGGGGGAGGGACTTTCAGTCGAATTCAAAGAGCGTTACACACCGCGCATCGACGAGGATATTGTTGCGTTCTCCAATGCTCGTGGAGGAACACTTCTGCTTGGCGTCAGGGATGACAATACCATCCTGGGCGAGCACCTGACCAACGACCTAAAAGCACGGATCAATAGCTTGTCAAGAAATTGCAACCCTGGCATTTCCATTGAAGCAAAGCAAATCGGAAAAATTGTGGCCATTACCGTACCGGAGGGTTCGGAGAAACCATATGCATGCAGTGCCGGATACTACCGCAGGTTAAACGGCTCCACACAAAAGATGAGCCATGCCGAATTGCGGTCGATGTTCACGGATAATGCCCCGATTTTATTTGAGGAAAGAATCGCAAATGGCTTAACCTTTGATGACGTTTCCCGGGCGAAAGTGCGCAATTTTCTCAAGGAAGCCGAACTGCGCATTGGCAACACCGGCGTGCCTGATTTCCTGCGCAGCCTTGGTGCCGCGCATGGAACTTCCATCAACAACGCCGGCGTTCTCTTTTTTGCCACGGATGTGTATCGACATTTGCGTCAGGCACAACTGACTCTCCTCGCGTTTAAAGGAATCACAAAAGATGTTATTTATGACCGTCGAGATGTGCGTGATGACCTCTTGACGCAATTCAACGAGGCCATGGCATTTATCCGCAAGCATCTAAATGTCCGAAGCGAAATTCAAGGAGTCAACCGGGAGGATATTTATGAGATTCCCCTCGAGGTCATGCGCGAAGCGATCGTGAACGCGCTGATGCACCGGGACTACAACATCACCGGCACGCAAGTCAGCGTCGATATTTACGATGACCGGGTAGAGATTACCAATCCCGGCAGCCTTCCAAAAGGGCTGTCGCCCAGCAACCTCGGCAAGGTCTCAATTCGGCGCAATGAAATATTATCCGACCTTTTTTTTCGCCTGCACAAAGTCGAGCGCGTAGGAATGGGTATCCAGAAAATGAAGAAATCCATGTTGATAGCGGGGCTGCGCGCACCGGAATTCCAGCCCAGTGAGTTTTTTACCGCCGTATTTCATCGACCCGCCAATTTTGCATTGAAATCCTCGAAAGCTGATGTGACCTTGAATGCGGCACCGAACGCGACAACGCGTTCGGAGATAAGTTCGGAGATAAGTTCGGAGATAAGTTCGGAGATAAGTTCGGAGATAAGTTCGGAGAAACTTCTGTTGCTTCTGACCGACAGAAGCACGACCAGTGCTCGTGAAGCTGCCGCAATATTGGGCTTATCCCCGCGGGCCGTGGAGAAGCGTATAGCGATATTAAAAGCCCACGGAAGGCTTAAAAGAATTGGCCCGGACAAAGGCGGGCGTTGGGTGGTGATAAAATGACCGGTAGAAAAAGGAATTTCTGAATCACGTTGCCCTGCCGGAAAAAAACGACCCGTCAACCAAACGCCATCACCAAGTTCATAAACCCACGGGGAATCGCTTATTATGGCTTTCATAGGTAATCTAACAGCAGTAAGTTCGCCGCTTCACTTAATTCCCTATCCGAAGCAATGTGAACCCGCGAATGGCGAGCTTTATTTTGGAGCAACCCCGCCGTGGATTCAGACGCCATCAGACGATCCCGCCGTGCGCGATGCCCTGGCGGAAGTAGTCGCTCTGATTACCACAGGCCCTCTCTTCATTCCAGCCGAACAACCCACAACGATTCCCATAATCCAACTCGCACTTAACCCCGCCATAGCCCATCCCCAAGGCTATGAATTGCACATCACCCGCAAGGGGGCAATCGTTAATGCAAAAACATCAGTCGGTTTATTTTATGGCCTGCAAACTCTAATTCAAATCGCCCGCCACTATGGCCGAGCGTGGCCATGCCTGCATATTACGGATGCTCCGGATTATGACCGTCGCGGCTTTTATCATGACGTGTCGCGCGGAAAAGTGCCCACGCGGCACACGCTGTTATGGCTGGTCAAACAGTTGTCGGCACTGAAAATCAACGAGTTTCAACTGTACATTGAAAATGTCTTTGAGTTTTCCGGCCACACGGATATGTATGCTTCCACCACGCCTCTAACCGCGGATGATATACAAGCAGTTGATGCGCTGTGCCGCCGATACCATATTGATTTCGTGCCTTCCCTGACTTCCCTGGGCCATTTTGACAAAATTCTCCGCCTTCCGCGCTATCGCCATCTGGCGGAAATTGAGCCTGCTGATCTGCAACGCCGCGGCATTAAAACCTGGTCGGATGCCCCGTGGACTTTGTGCGTAACGGATCCCGAGGCCAAAGCCCTTTTAACGCAGATGTATGCCGACTTTCTCCCGCATTTTTCCAGCCCGAATTTTAATATCTGCTGCGATGAATCCTGGGATCTGGGCTTAGGCCGCAGCGCGGCCGCTGCAAAAACCATGGGCATTGGGGGGTTATATGTGCAGTGGGTGAAGTTCTGCTGCGATCTTGCCGCGCGCCATGGAAAGCGTGTGCAACTTTGGGGGGATATTATTCTTAATCATCCGGAACTGATTCACGAGCTTCCCGAAAATGCCACGTTGTTGGAATGGGGTTATGCCGGTGATCATCCATTCGACGAGCACGGAAAACTTTTCGCCGAATCCGGCCGCGCGTTTTACGTCTGCCCGGGCACATCCACGTGGCAATCCCTGGGCGGCCGCTGGGATAATGCGACTGCTAATTTGCGCAACGCCGCGCACTGCGGCTTAAAATATGGCGCATCCGGATTTTTGAATACGGACTGGGGCGATTACGGCCATCAGCAGACGCTGGCGGTAAGCTTGCTTCCCATGGCGTACGGTGCGGCTGTGGCGTGGAACGCCCAGCAGGATTCCGCGGATAAGCATGCGGTTGCAGCGGGGCTGCATCTGCTGGGCGACCGCGAGGGCACGATCGCCATGGCCATTGAGACCATGGGCAATGTTTATCAGCGCATCGCGAAAGAGCCGCTGCCCAACGCGTCCCTGGATTTCAAGCTCATGCGTGAGCCTTGGCATGACAAAGAATTTCTGAATCTCACTAAGACAGAATCGCTTGAGCAGGAATATGAGCATCTCACCGCAATTTGCTCCTGCTTTGAATTTCCCGCTGATGCGTTGAATCCTGAACAGGCGTTGGCCTTGCAGGAACTGGCAATCACGCGAGATCAGATTCTCTATACGCTTTCGCGCACCATAGCCCGACTTGATTTCGTCGCTAACGGGAAGACAAACCGAACAACTTCCGATCAGCAAATCCAACTTCTTGAAGCAATAAAAGATCGCTATGGCAATCTTTGGTTACAACGCAACAAGCAATCTCGCCTGGAAGATATCCTGGCCATTTTTGATCAGCGCCTCCGCGAACATCGCGAAAATTCCGCAGTTGCAAAATCCTAGGTGTTTATCCGCGTAATCCGCGTAATCTGCGGTCATTTTTACAGTCTGTTTTCGGATTGCATATCGTGTAACAAGCACTCGGGTGAATCCACCCCACGCCGCCCCTCCCCTACCGCACGACCTCGCTGCATACCAGAATTTCTTGCTGTGACAGAGCGCGGGGCGATTATTTTCCATACGGTACAACGGGAAAGAACCGCGGATTGCGCCGATAACGCGGATACCAGGGCATCGGGCTGCGGCCCGATAGAGCAGGAGTTTCGAGAGAGTAGATAGTAGAGCAAATTCGGATGGCACAAAAGAGTGGCTGTCGCGGTAGCAAAAAGCCTCCTGCTGTCTGCTTTCCACTTTCTACTCTCAAGCCTCAACAGCGTGGATTGCTTTGGGATCGTTGCGGTATTGGCGGCGGAGAAAAGTAGTTCTGATTGCCATGACAGTTATCAAATAGCGCTGTGAGTGGCGCGTATGGAGGTCTCGAAGGATGGAAGCCCGGTACTTGTCCGCGTAATCCGCGTAATCCGCGGTCTTTTTTACAGTATATTTTGAATTGCAAACCGCGTGCCGAGATTTTAGTTCTTTCAGAGCGCGGATTCTAACCCGCCCAAAGCCGATCGCAAAGCGAATTCATGAAAAGCTGCGTCCGCAACGCGACACACGCTCGCCGTTTCACTGCCTGCCGTTTTTGTGGCCGACCTTGGAATCGACGGATGCCACCCTTCCGTGGTGTCCAAGCCGAGCCCAGTGGCCGCTGGCAGCATCGTACCGGTACTTTACATCCTTGTAGTCAAAATAGGGCGCGTGGAGCTGGCCCCCAGAAGTCCATCGGCCCTGGAATCGCACGAAAATGCCGCCCGTCGTTACGCCATTTGTGTCTTTGGTCACGGCCCTGGTGAGCCAATGTCCCTTCAGGCCGACGTCGGTCAGAAAGACGGTTTTCCCACGGTGCCAATAGTCCAACTCTATCGCCGGTGCGTCAAAACTCCCGTCACGCGGGATAAAAACAGCATCAACACTCCCCCCCGGCCAGGCGGAGGGGCTCAATTTCGTCGCACCTAACGTGGCCTCCCGCATTCCACCTTTCTGGCTTGGCCGCGCCTGGAATATCACTCCATAGCCGGCCGCCTTCGCGTAATAGCGGCCACCGATCGCTACACAAACCCCCGGCGAGCCAGGGAAGAAAGCTTCAACGTAAGAAATACAATCATTGGCCCCCCACCCAACTGCTATGCCCAGCAAGCAGATTGCGAAATACAGCACCGTCTTTTTATTTTTCAACACACCGTTACCTCGCTCATCCATATAGAGCAACATGGAATCGTATTATCTATAGAGCGGATCGCATCTGGGACCACAGCCACTTGGTGGTGTGGCTTTTCGTTCAGTGCGACCACGGTTGCATGCCCATTAAGCTGTCCTGATGCGAATTATACCGCTGGCCCCGGTGGCAGCAACCAGGAGCCTGTCCGAGTAATGGCCGGAATTGTTCCACACTGCGTACCCTGATTTCTTGTTCTGACAGAGCGAGGCTGCGGGGCGATTGACGAACCTGGTGCGTGGCCGCCGAGTTGCGGAATTTTTGTAAACCTCCGGCTTAGGCGGGTGGAGATGATCCCGCGAATCCAGATTGACCGATCAAACATCCACCGGTACCTTTATTTCCATGTCCACACCGCATTCAAGACTCGCCTTAGCCAAACGATGGCGATTGCCTGTTGCGGTTCTTCTCATGCTGATGGTGCCGGTGGCTGTGGATCAGGTATGGGTTCATATTTGGCGGATTGTCCCAGTTGGCTACCCCACCACACGGCTTCTAGGCCCCATTTCAAAGGACGGCGGGATCAATTACCTCAGGGTAGTAAACCAATTGGCCCGAACGGGAGTGACGAGCAAAAATGATGCTGCGGTGTTATTGATCAAAGCGGTGGGGCCGAAGCTTTTCCCGGCCGAGACGTGGTATGACAAAGATATTTTGTGGCAACTGGATATGCAACCATTCGAGCCACATGCGAGCCGGCTAATCACACTTTCCGAATGGGCGCAGAAACATCCACTTCCGGAAAATCCTAACCGCGACAGCCGATGGCGCTTGCAAATAAATCTCAGCAGCCATCCGTGGACGGCAGCCCAATATCCGGTGATGGCCCAGTGGATACAAGCGAATCGCAGGCCGCTGGCGCTCCTTGCCCGCGCGGTAAAGCGACCACGGTATTACGTGCCCCTTGAAAGTCCGGACCGCGGATTAATCCACGCCCGCGTACCGCTGCTGCGGCCCCTGAGTTTTTTGGTGCAGGTCGCGGCTATGCGAGGGATGATGCTGCTGGGTCAGGGTGACGCCGAGGGTGCCATACGCTGGGCGAAGCGAATCCACCGATTGGCGATCCGGGTAGCGCAGTCTCCTGATGTGGCTTCGTACTTGGTGGGGATTCGGTTTGAGTCCATTGGGCTGCGCATGGATCAAGCGGCGGCCAATTCAGGCCAACTTTCTGCGAAGCAACTGGGCGCGTTATTGGCTTCGATTGAAACATGTCATTCAATACCATCTCTTGCGGAGGCCTTAAATGATCAACGGTACACGGGCTTAAGCATGATCATGATGCTTGACCGGAATGGGTTGATGATTCTCACAATTAAACGGATGTCGAAAAGCGACAAAGAAGTTTGGAACGCACTCTGGCCCATAGATTACTCGGCAATGATGCGGGAGGAAAACCAGATTTTCGATGCCGAGGTTGCCGCGAGCAAGTTGTCGGATTTTCAGAAGGAGTACCGGCGGATGAAGCATCTCAAGCGGATCATCAACGGATACGATTCTCCAGCCAGTGGGATATTGAATCCGGCAAATATTGCCGTGGTGTTGGCCAATCCAAGCGCGGTCCATCTTGCGTGTTACCGCCGGAGCATCACCACTCAGCGGCGGCTTACGGAGGTCGCCGTTGCGTTGGCAAAGTTCAAAACGGTACGCGGCAAATATCCCACAACGCTTTCCGATCTTGTTCCGACCGATCTCAAATTTGCGCCCAGGGACGCTTTCAGCGGTGCGCCGTTTCAGTACGCCGTTACAGCCGATGGCCGGGGTTTCCAAGTGAAAAGCATGGGGCTGCCAGCGGGTGTAGGCGGATTGGAACTTCGCAGGGGAATGGCGCCGAACATTATCGTTAAGGGCGGCAACTGGGCGAAGGCGACCAAATAGCCGCAACCAAAAAGGTGTTATGTGACGCTTTCCGGCCACGGGCGCGTGGAGCGGAAATATTGCGACGCCAACGCACATCGGCACGGAATATTAATCACCCGGCTCCAGCACCGCCATGAATGCTTCCTGGGGGATTTCTACCTGACCCACCTGTTTCATTCTCTTTTTACCGGCTTTTTGCTTTTCCAGCAGCTTGCGTTTACGGCTTACATCGCCGCCGTAACATTTGGCCGTGACGTTCTTACGCATGGCACTAATCGTTTCACGGGCAATTACGCGTGAACCCACCGCCGCCTGCAGGGGCACTTCAAACAAATGCTTGCCGATTTCCTCTTTGAGTTTGCGGATAATGGCGCGGCCCCGGGATTCAGCCTTGGACTTATGCACAATCAGGCTTAACGCATCAATAGATTGGGCATTTACGAGGATGTCCATTTTTACCAGATCATCGGCCCGGAATCCGATCAGGTCGTAATCCAGTGTGCCGTAACCGCGCGTCGCGGTTTTCAAGCGATCAAAAAAATCAAAAATCACTTCCGCCAATGGCATTTCATATTCAATGATCACACGGTTGGGGCCCAGGTATTCCGTCTTTTTATAAATACCGCGGCGATCCTGGCAGAGTTTGGAAATATCGCCGATATTTTCCGCTGGCACAATAATGGAAGCGCGAATCATCGGTTCGCGAATTTCCCGCACTTTGCTTAGGTCCGGCAGCATCGAGGCACTGTCAATCATTTTGACTGTGCCGTCATTAAGTAAAATTTCATAGGGAACGGTCGGCGCGGTCTGCACCACCTGCACGTGCTGCTCGCGTTCCAGACGTTCCTGCACAATTTCCATGTGCAGCAGGCCTAAAAATCCGCACCGGAACCCGAAGCCCAGGGCATCGGAAGTTTCCGGCTCAAAGGTGAAGGAGGAATCATTGAGGCGAAGTTTTTCCAGGGCTTCGCGCAACTGCGTATATTCGGTGTCGGGGCCGGGATAAAAATCACAGTAGACCATCTGTTTGGGTGGGCGATACCCCGGTAACGCTTCGGAAGCCGGTGTATTGGCATCGGTGACCGTATCGCCAATGGTCACGTCATGGAGAGTTTTAATATTGGCAACCAGAAATCCGACTTCGCCAGCCTCCAGAGAATCCACACTGACAGCGCGCGGTGCAAACTTGCCCAACCCGGTAATCTGAAAGACCTGTTGCTCGCCCATCAGGCGTATTTTCTGTCCGACGACAATTTTTCCGTTCATCACGCGGATGTAGACAACCACACCGCGGTAGTCATCATATTTGCTGTCAAATATCAGCGCTTGTAACGGCTTTTCCACCAGCCCTCGCGGCGCGGGCAGACGCAGGCAGATGGCCCGCAGCAACTCATCGACCCCCAATCCGCTTTTGGCACTGATATGTACCGCAGACAGTGCATCAATGCCCAGCACCTGTTCCATTTCTTCGGCCACCTGCTCGGGCCGGGCGCTGGGGAGATCAATTTTGTTGATTACGGGAACAATTTCCAACCCGGCTTCAATGGCGGCGTAAGCATTGGCGACGGTTTGTGCCTGCACGCCTTGCGTAGCATCCACCAGCAGGAGTGCTCCCTCACATGCCTGCAGGGCCTTGGCAACCTCGTAATGAAAATCAACGTGCCCCGGCGTATCAATAAGGTTGAACATGTACAACCGGTTGTCCAGGGTATATGGCACACTAACCGCACTGGCCTTAATGGTAATGCCGCGCTCGCGTTCCAAGTCCAGATCATCCAGGAACTGGGCCTGCATGTCGCGCTCGGTAATAGCACCCGTACGTTCGAGAATTCGATCCGCCAGTGTTGATTTGCCGTGGTCAATATGGGCCACAATTGAAAAATTGCGTATATCCATGGGTTTTGGTGCGCCTCTTAACACGGGCAACCATCTACCCGCCAGACCAGTTATTATAACTTGCTTTGGCAAATCGTGATGGCTGCTGAAAGAAAATGCGGATTTTCCAAAATCGTCGCAAATCCCCGCGGCAGCCCCGCTCGCCCGGAAAGGGCCGCGATCAACCGGTGGCCGGTCCATAACACCACCGCTGAATGCCAGGGCGGCCCATTGGTATTTTGCAGTGAAAAATAAGCCTGCAAAAAGGTTTGCGCCTCCGGAGACCGTATTTGCCCGTCAGTATCCACGCACCAGTTCAAAAACACATCCACGACATCTTCATAAGTCAACCCCGCCTGGCAATATCCCCAATCCAGGATTGACATAATCTGATGGTCGGCATCCAGCAGAATGGCTTCGGGGGTTAAAGCTCCGTGCCAGCAGTGCGTGCATTCCACAGAAATATCGACAAGTTGCGCGATAAGCTGTTGCAACTGCTTAGTTTTCAACGCCGCCTTGACGCCCTCACGTCCCGGTGCAGGATTTTCCACCAGATTTTGCAACTGCCGCGCCAAGTCCATGGAGGTTACCGCTGTGGAAGGCCGCTGCTGGCTTAAGAGTTTATGCAGCCAAGCCAAGCGTAATCCCAGATGGCTTAAATTCTGAGTGCTCCACGCCCCTGCTTCCAGTGGCTGTCCCTGCGGCTGCGTGCTAAGCATCAGGTGCGAGCCTTGCGGCCCAGCTGCCAGCCAGCCAGTGTCAGGACTGCTGGCATGAATCGTCTTGGGAACTGGAAAGCCTGCGGCGCCCAGCCGGGCGGTTAAGTCTCCGGTGTATTGCAATTGAGCGGCATCAAACGCTGCGGGAAATAATAAAAGCAGAAATTCCTGCTGACCCGCGGTAAGTAGTTCAAAGCATTCCGCCTGCCGCCCGCGCTTTATTTTCCTGAACCGCAGCACGCGCCCAATATCGTAATGCCGCTCGACAAGTCCATTGAGCAGATAAGCTGTTCGATCATCCATGCATGCCATCCATCGGAACTTCAACCTGCCTTTTACGTCAAGGCGAAGGTTAATCTCTCACTGCGGTCCGCCTGCCTCCCAATCCTGCTGAACAATTCCAGTATCCAACAGGACCGCCGCTAGGATCCTCTATGTACTGTAGCATCAACTGCCCCTACGATTCAAATCTTGGTGTGCCATTGTTATAGCTGACCGAACGGTTTGCAATGCCTGGATTCAGCGTGAATCCGGCGGGTAACGGCAGTATGTTTCCGGGCGGACCACCAAGGGCCGCTGTCCGGAATTCAGGCTTGCCCGCTCTCCCGTACCATTGCAGCGTGCTGCGTGCGGGATTTGTTATTCCGGTATAGCCCGCGTGGCAGGTGGCTCCTGACCGGGCCGTGATATCTCAGCCGTATGCAGCGCGTACTCCGCCCACCAGTGGCGGCCAGACCGCTTCATTTACGGACGGGGAATCATTTCCGTTTTGCCGTTTGCGTTCCGTTGGGCCGGGGCACGATGGGGTCCGCTGTGATAAATATGTCAACCCGTCCAGTGAACTTGCCGTTCCTCCCCTGGTACAACTTTGCCTGCCATAGCTGCTGCCCAGCGGGTTTCGGTCCAACGCGATAGCGGATCGCTGTTGTCAAAAAACGCCGAAGCGATATCCCTTTGACGTTGAATCGCATCGGCGTGGTGAACAGCGCGGGGTGGCGAGGCAACGATATTCCACCGCTTCCGCCACCACTCCCACCGCTTCCAAAATTATAAAAGCGAACCCCAGGAAATGCTTTGGCGAAGACGTGCGATTCCAAATTCACTATGCTCATAGTCCCATGGAGCGTCAGCCTGCGGTTCAATGGATTGCCCTTCCATTTCAATGCCTGCCGGTCCGCCAAGTGAATCACATGCCGATTGCCCGAGCGTCGCCAGATTCCTATATCGGGGAGTTGATTCCGCAGGAGTTTTAGTTTCTGATGTGTGCTTAATCCTGCTCGCGGGATTTGTATTCGTGCGCCGTAAAGCCCAGTGCGGGTAACTTTGCCAGCCGGAACAACCTCCTCTTGGGTATAGATGAACTTTGCGTGCAACATCAAATAGAACCCCAAAAATGTCCTCCCACCACTCGGAACGGCCTTGGCGGCCGCCACAGACATGACAGCAAGGAAGACCACGAAACATATTGTCGGTTTTGCGTTCTGCATCGTGGCTTAAATCCTTTCAACTATTGGCGCAACGCGGATAGGCATTACCAGTTCCGTTCCAAGTTTGATTCGTCTCTGTAACCATAACCGCCACGTCACACTCCACCCAAATCTGCCAATACCCCTCAATCATTCGCGTAAATGTCAACGTCGCATTCGACGATGCTGACGGCTGAGTCGGGGTAATGGGTCAGTATAACTGCCCGATGGCGGTGAGCCAAAGGCGTCGGCCCGCAAAGCCTTGTACTGCACATTGGCAACCGACCAATCGCACCGGGCGGAAAATGACGGCACCGGCATTAATAATACTGGGGCACGGCGACATTCGTCCATGGCGACCAAGTGTGCGTATGCGCCAGCTCTACGCGCACGCGATACACGCCGGCTAGGGTCATGTCATACATGCAACTCAAATTGATTGGCTCGGAATATTTGTACACCATGCCGGGCTTGAGCGTGTACGCCTTGTGTTTCAGGCCCCGCACCGGATGCTTCGCAAGCCAGCGCCCGTAGGCGGTTATGGCTGGCACCGCAACCCTCGTGACAACCTCGTGTGGCTTAGGCGCTCTGACGTGCCTCACGCGGTCCAGAGAAGAAGGCCCTTGAACCTGAATTGCCCTGAAATCGACAAACGGGTTGCCGGTCAGACGCAGCTTTATGCGAGATCTGCCGTAGTTGGCGTATTCGGCGTCGATGGTGATTGGCCCCGGCCCTTTCGCATCCGCGTTGATCAGCAACACTCGGATGCCTGTGGCGTTCGCGCGCGGGACCACTTTCACCGGGGGACCAAGCGCAGCGGCTGGAATTTTTCCGTAAGGTGCCAGCACGGTGACCCGCAGCGGCTGGCTCACCAGCACGTTGCGCGCGATACGTTTCTGCGTTGCACTGCGGTCCCCGTCCTGCACCAGAAAGATCATTTGTTCCCGTTTGGTGGACCACAACGGCCCAGGTATACCAACCCGTAGCCCGTATTTGGTTGTCACGCGGACGAGATATCGCCCCGGGAGCGTCATGTCCAAGTATTGGCCGACGGGGATGAGATGGCGGTAATCGCCGCTATTTCCGGGAGCGATTAGCCCAATCGGGGTAAATGAAAAGCCGTTTGATGACCACGGTCTAACCGCCTCCCTGCCAAAGGCGGTCGGCGCAACCTGCGCCGCATGGGGTCCATACGTACCACGGCAGAGGAAGGTATATTCGGGTGCCGAGCGGAATTGGCAGAATGTTAAAGGCAATTTGGCTTGATTTCGGAAATAGGCCCGAACCGGTAGCGCAGCACCCGAAGTGTAGACCTTGGCCGCGGAGGTTACGTGAAGCGATACGCCGCGCACGGCCGCATCTGATTTCGCAGGAGCCAGTGCGAACAACGCGGACAATGCAAGCACGGGGATGGCTAACGTGAAAATTTTCATTTGTCGGGCCTTTCAATCATTGGGGGAGTACCGGAGGATTGTAGACGATGCTCCAGGTGGGATATTTGTTTGTCAATTGCGTCGTTGCGTTGCCCGCCGCCGGGAGAATATTGGTGAGCGTCCATGGAATCAGTATAACTGCCTGACGGTGGCGGACCAAAGGAATCCGCCCGCAATGCTTTGTACTGCACCTTGGCAACCGACCAACCGCACCGGGCGGAAAATGGCGGTGCCAGCATTAATAATATTATGGCACGGTGACATTCACCCATGGCGACCAGATATGCGTATGGGCCAGCTTCACGCGGACCCGATACACGCCGCTCACGCTCATATCATACATGCAACTCAAGTTGACCGGCTCGGAATAGTTGTAGATCACGTCAGGTTTGAGCACATAGGTTTTCCGTTTCAAGTCTTTGATAGGATGTTTGCTCAGCCATTGGCCATAGGCGGTCAAGGAGGCAGGGTTCTTGTGAATGTACGGCACCTCATGGGGCCTGGGCTTTTGGACCGTAGTCGACTCGCCAGGAAAACTCGGCCCGGTAACTTGGATCTCTGAAAAATCAACCAACGGGTTGCCGGCAAGACGCACTTTTGCCGCGCTCTGGCCGTCATCTACACATTGGACACAAAGAGTAATTGGCCCCGGGCCATTGGCCACCGGATTGGTAAGCAAAAGATGGATACCGGCAGATAGTTTACCGGATTGCAGTGGAGTTGTTTTGGCCGACGGCTTTGTCGCCACAACGGGAACTTTCCGGTAGGGCGCAAAAACGGTGATCCGCAGCGGGTTGCTGGTCAATACCTTGTGCCCAATGAGACGGCTTTTTGCACCCAAAAATCCGTCTTGGATCAGGAATGCGACCTTCGTCGGCTTGATGATGATGTAGTGAGGATGATCCAGTGTCTGCGGCTGTAGGATGCCAACATATAAACCGTACTTCGTAGTTGCACGCATAACATATAATCCCGGCAAGGTCATGTCGAGGTATCGGCCGACATAGATGGAAGTATGCGCCACCTCTATGTTGTAAAGAGCCGATTTCCCACTGACAATGAAAAGTGCTGGTGGAAACCCAAATATATTCACCCCGAGGGATTGCTCAGAACGGATACCGTGGTGTGTGGCCGTTACCCGTCGGTGCAGCACGCCCGCTCCGGCCCCAAATAGGAATGTATAACGGGCCGCCAAATCGTCAGCAATCACCAGGGGCAATTTCCCTATATTGTGAATTTTAATCGTAACGGGGACTAGAGACCCCGAAACATACCGGTTGGCGCTGCTGGTCATGATCAAGGCCCCGTACTTGGCTGGGTTCGGGATGAGCTTAACTTTACCAAACCCGATGCTGGGCCATAATAATATGCCAACGGCTATTATGCTTGAAATCGTTTTCATAGAATCTTTTCTTTTCAAATTCAATGTTTCGGCCTTAACGGCAAAATCATTTGCTGCGACTCCAAGTACTTGTCAGGGTGCCGCAGCGCGGGGTAAACACCAGTGTGGCGTTCAGCGATGTTGACGGCCGCGTCGGGCTGATTTGATCAGTATAACTGCCCGATGGCCGCGAGCCAAAGGCGTCGGCCCGCAGGCGGTCGGCCTGCAAGGCTGGGTACTTTGCGTTTGCGCTGTACCGGCACCCCACTCGCGGTTGGCGGGGATTGCTTGTTCCGGGGAGCAATTTCATTTCCCTTTTGCACACGCGTAAGCCCCCCGCCGGTTGGGTCGCCGGGTTTGCCAGGATAGAAATGTCAACGCGGCCCGTGGGTTTGCCGTTTTTGCCACAGTATACGTGTGCACTCCAAAGTTGCGGGCCTGATACGTGTGCATCCCACCGTTGCTGGTCAGATCCGTTAATTTCCCAGTTGAGTGGGAAGTGGTATTTTCTGCTGTTTTCTCGGAACTTGGAAAGCGGGCGTGGTGGTTGGAAGTTTCAATCCACCACTCACGGGAGTCGCCGTCATAATTGTCTGATTCGCAAGATGTTGTTTCTGCAATCCATACTGCACAACATGCGCCGCCCCGCCGTTAAACTGGGGGGCAGAAGTTCCCTGCCATACTTGGCCGAGATAAAGATCCCGATCCGTAAGCAATCCGTCAAAATGATAGCGGCCCCCCGGCACGTCAGGCAGTTGATGCAGCATGTGGCCGGCAATATAAAAGGCCGAGTAATTATCCCACCACGCCGTACACCGGTGCCCTTCAAACCGCACGGTGGCACTGTTCATCCAAGGCTGCACGTCAATAATGCGCATTTTGCCGCTGGTAGGCTTGACCACACCCGGGTGGTCCGCTGGATCAACTGACTGGGAACATCCAGTGACCAGAAGGCTTAGCACCATCGTCATGGTTAGTGCACACATTATTGCTACCGAAGCGCGGTTCGTGATTTGCCGGTTGGATCTTATCATCACTATGACATGATAAACGAATTGCGACACATTTTCCCGCGCACCAATCCTGCGCACCAGTCCCGCGCACCGGTCCGGCCATGCCATGCTATTCATGACCGCGTGTAATATAGTAGAATAACCGGAATGTTGTTCGGCGAAATTGAGGCTGTATGCAGGCACTTTGGCGGGTAATTAAAGGGGTGTGGCCGTATCGCACAGCGGCTATTATCGGTTTTCTCTGTGCTTTGGGCGTAGGCCTGTCCTATGCCAGCGGAATTGCGACGCTGCTGCCGGTGATGAAAATTTTCATCAGCACCGAAGGGGTGCACGGGTGGGCCAATCAATCCGCGGTGCAGCAGCGGCTGCATCTGAAAATTTTGAATTTAAGCACCTCGGTGCAGGAAAATGCGCTGGCGGTGGTCATTGCGCAAATTACGCCGCAAACACCGCTACCCTTAAAAACGCTAAAAACCGGGGATCGCGTCGTATCGGTTGCGCTCGTTAACGCCCAGGGAAAAACGACCCGGGCAAGCCCGCATTGGCAGAGCATGTTGGCTCTGCTGGCGTCAAGTCCCGCCGGGCAAAATGTCCGATTGGCGATCAGTTCCAATAACGGCACAGCTTTGCCGCCGATTCTTTTAGCGCTGCCCGCGAGGCCCTGGTACATGCGAGACTTTGTCGCCATTGTCGCAGCGATGCCGCAAAGCCCGCTGATGAGCCTGGCCTGGGTTATCGCAGCGTTTATTGTTCTGTGCATTATTGGAAGCATTTTCCGCTATTATCAGCAATATTTATCCATGACCATCGCGGCTCGGGTGGTCATTAACCTGCGACGAAGAATGTACAACCGAATTGTCCAATTGCCGGCAAGCTATCTGGCGAAAAACGGTACAGCGGACCTGACCAGCCGTCTGACACAGGATACTGGCGCTCTAACGGAAGGCGTATCGACCCTCCTGGGCAAAACAATTCTGGAACCAGCCAAGGCCATTGGCGTAGCCATCCTGGCGCTTTGGATTGACTGGAGATTATGCCTGGGCACCGTGCTGGTGATGCCCATTATTGCCATCATCATCCGCAAATTTGCCAAGCACATGCGAAAAGCCAGCCGCCGGGGCTTGGAACAATGGTCCGGCATGTTGACAATCATGTCCGAAACGCTGGCCGGATTACGGATTGTCAAAGCCTACTCCGGCGAAGGATATGAGCGCCGGCGTTTTACCCAAGCCAACCGCCTGCTTTACAAGCAGCAGAAAAAAATGAGCCATTATTCCGCCATGTCCCGCCCCACCGTTGAGACTGTGGCCATTATTCTTGGCAGTATTCCAATTTTAATTGCCGCCAAGTTCGTGCTGCAAAACAGCATCAACAAAGATTCTTTCTTTTTTCTCCTGGCTTGTTTTGCCGCCATTTTTGAACCGCTGCGTAAATTGGCCGATGTCAACGCCAAACTCCAGCAGGCCAACGCCGCCGCCACACGAATTTTTGAAATCATTGATTCGCCCTCGGAACCTAATTATTCCCATCAGCTTCGTCACCTGCCCCGGCATGTCCGAAATATCGCCTTTGACCGCGTGAGCTTCACCTACCCCGGCCATGATCAACAGGTGCTTACGGATATTTCGCTGACCGTCCAATTTGGCCAAATGGCAGCGATTGTCGGCGGTAATGGCTCGGGGAAAACCACCTTGATGTCCCTGCTTCCCCGACTTTATACGCCCACGTCAGGGAATATAAAGATCGACGGCATAGATACCGCCCAGGTGTCCCTCGCGTCGCTTCGCAAGCAAATGGGCCTGGTCACGCAGGAAACATTTCTTTTTGCGGATAGCATTTACAATAATATCGCTTATGGCCGGCGGCACGCCTCACGCGAGGATGTCATGACGGCGAGCATTAAAAGTTTTGCCGATGAATTTATCCGCTCATTTCCGGAAGGCTATGACACGCTGGTGGGCCAGGGCGGCATTCGGCTTTCCGGCGGTCAGCGCCAGCGCATCGCCATCGCCCGGGCCATTTTGCGCGATCCGACGATACTGATTTTTGATGAGGCCATGAGCCAGATCGACACAGAAAGCGAATTCAAAATCGCCATGGCCTTAAAGGAGTTCATGAAAAACCGCACCAGCTTTGTCATTGCCCACCGTTTCAGCACCATTGTTTCCGCGGATGTTATTATCTGCCTGGATGCCGGAAAAATTGTGGGAATGGGCAAGCACCAGGAACTTCTTTCCGCGTGTGAAACGTATCGGCAACTCTACAGCACTCAATTTCGCGAGGTTGGATAAAGCATTCAGCGAAACTCAGGCCCACATTTTGGTCCCACATTTTGGCATACCATTTTGCCCAACCATCTGCTATAATTCCTGCCCGCCGGGCGCTTGCGAAGGATAGTAGTTCGCAAGCTGCGAAAAACAGAGAAACAGAGGCCAGGCTGAACTGGCCCGTGCGTCGTACGAACCTGACTTCATGAACCCATAACCAACGCAAGGACTTAAGAATGCCACAACTGCCAGCCGCCAAACTAGCCTTGGAAGATGGAACGATATTCTCCGGCTTGGGCTTCGGCGCTTCAGTCGCCCGCGCCGGCGAGGTTGTTTTCAACACGTCTCTTAGCGGATATCAGGAAATTCTGACCGATCCATCTTATCGGGGGCAAATAGTCACCATGACCTGTCCACAGATCGGCAATTATGGCATCGCCGATAGTTCGGACGAGGAATCTCTGCATCCCCAGGTGGAAGGCTTTATCATCAAAGAACTTTCAACATTGGTAAGCAATTACCGGTCCGTTGAATCACTGCATGACTATCTCCTGCGACACAACGTCCCCGGCATTGCCGGTATTGATACGCGAGCCTTGGTTCGAAAGCTTAGAACGCAGGGAGCGTTAAAAGGTGTTATCTGTACGGATCCCGCTCTGATTTCCGATGACGCCGCTCTGGTAGCCAAAGCCAATGCGTGGAGCGGGTTGGTGGGAGTAGATCTGGTGCAACAGGTCACGCCTGATAAGGTATACCACTGGGCACAGGACAAGGGAATCTGGGCTCAAAGATCAGATCGTCATGGCGCAGCCGATCACCATGTTGTTGCCATTGATTGTGGTGCCAAACGCAATATTCTCCGTAATCTCGCCCAAAGCGGATGCCGCGTAACGGTTGTCCCCGCCACGACTTCCGCGGAAGAAATTCTGGCCCATAAGCCCGACGGGGTATTTGTCAGCAACGGCCCCGGCGACCCCGAACCCATCGCCTATGCCCAAGCCACACTGAAAAAACTCATCGGCAAAAAGCCCATCTTTGGTATTTGTCTGGGCCACCAGCTTCTGGGCCTGGCGCTGGGCGCTGGAACATATAAATTGAAATTCGGCCATCGCGGCGGCAATCAGCCCGTACAAAATATTGGCACCGGCAAGGTGGAAATAACCTCTCAAAATCATGGCTTTGCCGTGGACGTAGAATCGCTGCGGAAACACGGCGGCGAACCGACGCATATCAACCTTAATGATCAGACACTCGAAGGCTTCCGCATGACCTCCGAGCCGGTGTTTGCTGTGCAATATCACCCCGAAGCCAGCCCCGGCCCGCATGACGCCACCTACTTATTTGACTGCTTCGTCAAGATGATCCAAACCGGAAAAAGCCCTACCTCCGAAGAAATGAACACCGCCCAAACCCACCGCAATGCCGTTGTTATCAGCGGATAAATGGACACACTTTCTTAATGCCAAGCAGCACCGCCTCTACTGGTTATTCATTAAACCGCCCCTTCGTGCCCCGTAACTTGGCATTCAGCAGCGTGGCGCACCCCAACCAATCCGCGTTATCCGCGGTTCAATCCCGTTGTAATTGCATGTGGATGCTCGCAAGAAGTGATGTCGCAAAAAATGATTGCTCCTTGCGCCCCAGTGGATATACTGAGGCGGTGGAAAATGGCAGTCCTTGAGGTGGCGTGTGGTTGGCAAAGCGCGGATAATTCTGAACTTGTGGAGAACTACTTATGTACCGCGAAGTTAAATTTATCGGCCTTATTCTGTTTGCGGCCCTGTGCGCATCATGCACGTCCCAGATGGGCATGCCGGGCCAGGCTATGCATGCGCCAACGGGGTCTTCCGCGGCTCAACCCGCTGGGCTGGCACGCGTGGATTTGTTCAGCCAGGGTGTGGGCGTGTTTCAATATCAGGGAACGGTGCACGGCACACAGACCCAAACACTATCCTTGCGCTCCGGGCAGATCAATGACGTGCTGGGCTCGCTGGTATTCCAGGATACCGGCGGCGGCAGTGCCGGCGAGGTGACCTTTCCCGCTGCCACGCCGCTAAGTGTCACCTTGCAGAGCTTCCGGCTGGATATCAACAACAATCCATCAAGACGCCAATTGCTGCAACAATTGCGCGGCGTTTCAATTACGCTGGCGCTAAAAAAGCCGGCCCATTGCAAAGTTACGGGCAGAATTATCGACTTGCTGCACCGGGGATTTTATATGCCCCCCATGCAGCCCGGATCCCCCGTAGTTCGGTATAACGCCGGCCCGGCGATCATCGGCGGAGCTGGCTGGTATATCAATATCTTTTCGCATAACAAGCTGCAACACATTCCGCTAAACAATGTGCAATCTATCCGCATTAACAATCGCCGGTTGCGGGAAAGCCTGAACAAGGCCCTTGATGCCGTGGCTGACCAACCCAGTTCGCACCGACGGCCCATTACACTGTGGTTTAAGGGGCGTGGTACCCGGCTGGTGCGATTTGCTTACCTGCTGGAAACTCCCTTGTGGCGGATGACGTATCGCCTGATTCTGCCACCGTCGGAAAAATCCGCCACGCCAAACAAAGCTGTGCTGCAAGGGATGGCCATTGTCGCCAATCAGACGGATATGAACTGGAACAACGTACAACTGGATATCCGCGGTGGAGAGCCGTTGTCATTTATTAAAAATTTGTATCAACCGCTGTATATGTGGCGGCCCATCGCCCCGGCCCCAGCGGGCACCAGCTTGGTGCCGCAAACATATTCTCAGGGCGCAGTCTCTGGTGCGTACAGTGCCCATGCGATGACCATCCAAGGATCCGTAGGCGGAGGTGGAGGCGGAGGCGGAGCCGAATTCGCTTACCGGCCTGCACAAATGCGGAACTTCAACGCCTTGCGAAGCGCTATGGCACTACCAAAGTCTGCCTTGATAACAGCCGCGCAGAAATCTTTGAATCCGTTACAGGGGGTCAACGCCATGGCATCGGCCGGGGTGGTGCATCCGGCGTTTGATTATCATGTGAAACACATCACAGTTCCGCGCCAGCAATCAGCCGTCGTGCCCATACTGGTAACACCCCTTAGGACCCAAAGGTTTGATTTATTTACTATTGGACAATCCTCCACGCATCCATTTCTGGCGGCCCGCATCACCAATGATACGCATAAATTTCTCCCGCCCGGAACGTTGACGGTTTATACCGGATCCATTTTTGAGGGCCAAGCTGAATTAGGTGCCCTGCCCCAGGGCCAGCACCATGTATATAGCTATGCTGTGGATCAGTCCCTTACCGTGCGGTTCAAACACTTCTCACAGCACACGTCCCTTATAGCGGCCTCAATAAAGCAGGCGGAACTGAGTTTGAGAAACCAGATCACCGTAAATAATTTGTACAACGTGCATAACACCGCAGCGCATCAGCGCACTCTTGTGGCAAGAAGTTCCATCCAAAACAATTGGAAGATCCTTTTGCCAACGCAGGGTGTGACATTACATAACCAGCAATATCAATACACGCTGAAAATCCCGCCCGCCGGTAAAGCGGTATTGCACATCCGCCAGCGGCAGAATCAGACACAGATCGTGGATCTGTCAGGCCAGGATATTGCCGGCCTGCGGTCCGTATTACAAACCAAAGGGCTGCCAAAAAACATTGTCGCGGCGATCCGGAAAGCCATGACACTCATGAAGGTGGTCCAGCGGCGGCAAAACGTTGTCACCGGCACAGCCGCCCGCATTATGCAAGCACAGAGCGATGAACTGCGCCTGCGGCAAAACCTGCAGGCCATGAAAAAAGTTTCGCCGGTTTATAATAAAATCGCCACCCAGTTGGCCACGCTCGATACCCACTTGATGACTCTGCAGCGTCAGCAGCGCATCGAGCAGCAAAGCGTGAACACGGCACAGTTGGCCGTGCAGACTTATTGGTTAAGAACGCACATTCCGTCAACCCCGGCAGTGCCAGCCAAGGGCCACACGCACTGATGCCCGAATGTATTGTTACAGGAGGCTTACCCATGCCTGATGACTCAGTGGTGATTATTAACAAATCACTGCCGCGGATTGATCTTATGAAGATGTGCTGATCGTGCGGGTTCACGCCAGCAGACTTCTGCCGGAATATCTGCAACGGGAAAAAAATTTATGGTCCAATCGCTATGCCTCTATTAATGCCTTTGAGCAGCATCTGACGCAGGCGGGCATTTGTGTGTTGAAATTCTTTTTGCATATTTCCCAGGAAGAACAGACCGCACGGCTCATGAAAAGACAGCAAAGTCCGGACAAGCAGTGGAAATTAAGCGAGGCTGATTTTGCGGAGCGCAAATTCTGGCACGATTACCAAAACGCTTACCAGCAGATGCTGGCCAACACCGGCACAGTCACAGCCCCGTGGCACATTATCCCCATGGACCATAAATGGGTAGGCCGCGCGTTAATAGCAAGAACCATCATGGAGACCATGGAAAATATGAAACTAAAAGTCCGCCCCGCGCCAAACCTGGAACTGATCACACGAAAGCTGTAGCGCGGCGTTGCCGCTCAATGGGTGATGAATAGAATTTGTGGGATCCATCCTTACCATAGGCCACGGCGAGGCAGCCTCGCCCGCTAAACTAAGGGTTCCGCCCTTCTAACTCCTGCGGTCTGGTCCTAATACTTCCGGTCCAGCAGGCGGTAGCCGATGGCTTCGGTCACGTGGCTTGGGGTGATTTTTTCTGTGCCTTCGAGATCAGCAATGGTTCGGGCGAGTCGTCGGACTTTATCGAATGCTCGGGCGCTTAAGCCCAGTTCTTCCATGGCCTGCTTCATCAATAGCATGCTGGTATCATCCAGGGGGCAGAAATTTTTTAGTTGTTGCGTGTTCATGCTGGCGTTGGTCACGGTCGAACTGGCGCCGAATCGTTGGGCCTGAATCGCCCGGGCCTTTTCGACATCCTTGCGCATCACCGCAGAGCTGGTGCCGACGACTTTGCTGGTCAAATCGCGGTAAGTCACCGCCGGCACTTCCAGATGAATATCAATGCGGTCCAGCAAGGGGCCGGAAAGTTTGCTCATATATTTGTCCATCGCCTCCAGTTCGGTGGATTTGGCCTTGCGCCGATCGACCGTGCCTTTGCCGCTGGCGGTGGGGTTCATCGCCGCCACAAGCATAAAGCGGGCCGGGAAGGTGACACTGGCGTGCGCTCGGGCGATGGTAACCGAGCCGGATTCCAGCGGCTGGCGCAGCATTTCCAGGACATGGCGGGAAAATTCCGGCAACTCATCGAGGAATAATACGCCGTGATGCGCCAAGGATACCTCACCGGGCCGCGGTATCGTTCCGCCCCCAACCAGCGCCGGAGCGCTGGCCGAATGATGCGGCATACGCACGGGCCGCGTGCGCATCAGGCTGCTGCCTTTGGGTAATAAACCACAGGCAGAATAAATACGCGATGTTTCCAAGGCTTCCTGCCGCGTCAATGGCGGTAATATCGTCGGCAGGCGCTGACATAACATGGTTTTGCCGGCCCCCGGCGGCCCCAGCAGCAACACATTATGCCGGCCCGCGGCCGCAATAATTAGCGCCCGTTTGGCTATTTCCTGACCGCGCACATCGGCAAAATCAAGCTCGTAAACATCCGGGGAAACCTGCGTGTCAACTTCATCCACCTGCTCAGGCGTAAGTTCCAAGGCCCCGTTAAGAAATCCCGCCAGGGTGGCCAGAGAATCAATGGCATAGATGTCAATATCCGGCACCACCGCCGCTTCACGCGCGTTGGCCGGCGGTACCAGCAGGCCGGTATAGCCCCCCGCCGCCGCCAGCATGGCCATGGAGAGCGCCCCCTTAATGGGCCGCACGGAACCGTCCAGGGCTAATTCACCCGCCACCAGAAATTTTTTGTGGCCATCGGAAGTGATCTGTTTTCCGGCATGAAGAATTCCCAGCGCAATGGGCAGTTCCAGAGCGCTACCTTCTTTTTTGATATCCGCCGGGGCCAGGTTCACCAGCAACTGCGTATCGGGAAAACGAAATCCACTGTTAATCATCGCCGTGCGAATGCGATCCAATGCCTCTTTGACGGCATTATCCGGCAGGCCCACGAGCAAGGGTTCGCCATATTCCTTGGCGGCAATATTTACTTCAACTTCACATTTGACGGCTTCAATACCCTGCAGCACGAAGCTATGAACTTTAGCCAGCATCCAGTTTCTCCCGTTACGAACGGACGCTAAGGTAAGCGGAGCGGCGGGAATTGCCAAGCGAGTGGAGACACGAGTGGAGAAGAGTAGCGAGGAGTGTGTTGCGAGGAGTTGGGAGCAGCTATACCAGTATTGCATTGTAAATGCGGCAGGCACAGGGATGGGCGGGTGCGTCCGGAATAAAACTCCAGCGACTGGTTTCCCTTACCTTTGATGTCACGCACCGCGATAACGCAAGTAGTTAATCCGAGCGTTAATCCGAGCGGGCTGGGAAGAACTGCGTGATCTGATCTTGCACGGTGGCAATGCGGGGTTCCAAATCATGTCGAGCAGCGCGTAAATCCGCGAGGGATTCAAGGAAGCCATTGAGCACCGGTTCCAGCAGTGCAGCGGCTTGGTCGCTTGATGCGGACGCAATCACGTCCCGAAGATTTCCAAAATTGCGGTTTAATCGGTCGATCATGGGCCTGTTCTCAGGCGGTTGTTTCAACAGACCAATAAGCTCCGCAAGCGGCGCGCCGATTTTGAAAAGTTTTATAGCCGTAGAAAGCTCGGTTGGGTCAACGGGCGCAAACAGGTCGGATGTGTTTGCCGGATCGTCGTCGAACAGGAACTCCTCAGAAGGATGATCCAGTTTTTCAGATCCGCTTTCTTTATGCGTATTGTCAGAGCCGGGTGGCCTGGAAAATTCCGCAAATTGTCGCTGTTCCTGTTCCCATTGCTCATACGTGCGGTGGAATGAAAAGGCAAAATCCTCATCCATGTTGCACCCATCGATGTACCAGAACACCGGTCCCGGCTGTTCCGCCTGCATCTGACATAGCGGGCAGTCGCAATCGATCATCGCGTCCCGGCCACTAAGCCCTGCGGGCAAGCGTGCCCGTTCGTCGTGGGTAATCTCACGGGGCGTGCGGCCGTAATATTCAGGGTCGGGTGCATCCATCCATTCTTCGATTATCTCTGCCAACTGCGGAACTATATTGTGCATGAATGCTTCGGCGGTCGAGGGCCTTTCAGGAATTTTTGCCCCATCTTCGGGTGGCTCGAAGCACCACGCCAGAAGCTCTCGCACCATCTCATAGTACATCACCAATTCGCTTAGGCCGAATCCGCTATAGCGAAACGCCGCGGATTGGACATCCAGTCCGCGGGGGCACTTAAGCGTTTGCGACCACTGTTCCTGCCGGTCATGCATGCAGGAACTCACGTAGTCGTGGTGCTCGAGCATGGCTTCCCGTGGCGAAACGCCACGCAGATCTTCACGTTTGGTAAGCATCCATCGGATGTGAATTTGGCGCATCAAATCATAGCGTTTCGCGGACAGCACATCTGGATCATCCATCGCGTTGGTCGCAGTAAATTCTGCCAAGGCGTCATAAGACTGCCGCGCAACAAATTCCAACAGCGGTTTCCCATAGACTATGGCCCGCACATCCACTGGCGGATAAGTGGACCGCATAGTCCGGCGCTTCACAGCCAGCGATTCCCATTCCTCCATGTGATGAGTAAATTTCCAGTTATCCGAGAGGTGGTAGCTGACAGACAATTCTGTAGCACAGTGGCCATCATGATACGAAACGTGCCCGCAGCGAGACAACGAAGAATAAGTGGATTCACTGGCTACCAGTCTTGCCACAAGATCAATGATGATTATCCCCGCATCGTGCGGCTGATCATCCAGGGAGGAATTAAAGAACCTGAAACCTCCTGATTCACGTGGCAGCTCGAAGCGTTCCAGTGCCGCTTCGAGCTCCGCTATCGTTTCCGGTTCATCGCATAGTGCCGCAACCACCCGATCGGCAAAAGCGGCATGGCAGATGCCGGAAATGTCGCCTTTGCCGTCACGGATAACAAGCTTAATCTCACTCATAATATTCCCTCAATTCCAAATTCAGCATTCCCGCATCAGAGCCGCCACCGTTGCGATCCGGAAACGTCTGGGAAGAATATATCCCTCATGCTTAATCTGTCCAAGTGGTGCGCCCCCGGGCTGGCGCACCCGGAGGCGCAGGGGGCTTAATTCTGCACCAGGGTTGCCCGTATTCGGCTGGCGGCTTGCTCGATGATAATGCGAACTTGTTTCGGCGAATGTCCCCGTTCATCGAGAATTTCAACGGTATTGCGGCCGGACTTCAGCCAGACAGACGGAACATACAGCCCCACCGGCATACTCTGATCAGGGTATAAACCTAAATCATGGCCGTTAACAATGATGTGTCCGCTGGATAAACCCGTGTAGGACACCCGCAGAACGCTGTGGGCGTGGGTGCCGCGCTGCCAATTGAAATAACCCTTGAAAAAGCGTGGCGGCCCACTTTGCAGAGCCGATCCGGCCACCGGCGTCCAAGCGGTATCAGATTTACCGCGGCCCGACCCATCGTGCATTTGCCATGGGGTAATGCGTTTTATGCCATTGGGGGAGAATATCTGTATGGCGGCTGTCCCCATAATCCCGCCGGCACCGGAGTTATTCTGCACCAGCACATCCAGATTATTAGCGCCAGATTTGTTCCAGTATTTTTCCAGCGCCACTTGGAATTCCTGACCGAAGCCATAGTGAGTCAAAATTTTATGGCCATTCACAAACACGGTGCCGTTATCATCGATATCGGTAAACATCACACGGGCTGCCGCGACATTGCTGATTTTAGGTAATACCAGGTGATACCATGCATAGCCCGAGCGACCATGGAAATAATCCGTTCCGGTGGAAACGCTCTTCCAGTCCGTGCCAGTGTAATCCGCCTGCTGAATTGTTTTTACATCGGCGGCGAAGTTGTCGGACAGAGGCTTAACCCGCCAGGTAAGCAGAGGAATTGTCCTTCGCGGAGCCTGTTCCAGCGTCACATTGCCCCAAATTCCTTTCGCCAGAACTTTATTCACTGGGCCTAGATAACTAAAAAGCTTGGTTCTGCCATGTTCGGCGGTAAAAACCGCGATCACGTTGCGACCTTTGCGTAACGTAACCGGAATGCTTCTCGGGTGCGTTGTAGTAGCGCAATATTTACCATTAACAAAAATGGACGCAAGATTAGAAACATGGTTGAGATTCAGTTGACATAACCCGCCGTGAGGGCTCTCGGCCGTCGCGCGATACCAGCACCATGGACTGAGAATTCCATCGGCGCCCATGGACAGTGGCTGCGAGACCTTAAGCCAATCCGTTGGCCTGAACGCAATTTGTGCTGGCGCGGTAAGCGTCGTCTCTTGCCAGTGATGAATCTTCGGGGGTGCCGGAAGTGATGGCGTGGTATTGAGCGCGTTTTTTAACACCATCGGCTCGGCACCCGAGCCAAACACCAGCGCATCGGCAATGGAATGGCCTACTGGCGTATCGGTGGAAAGTGCCCACTTGCCATGGGCTTTCTTTATCTGTCCGGCATACGCGGGGCCAACAATCACAACTGAACCGGTTTTGGACGAAACAAACCAGGTATGTTTTTCCATGAGTCGATTTTCAATAATAACCCGCAAGATTTTCTTGCCGACTCTGGCTGTGGCAATGCGTGGTTTCAGGCCGGATGGAAATACCCCACCGACGCCGAAAACATCGCCGTTGCTGTGCCTGATTTGCTGCATGGCTCCGCCGAGCTGAGCCATCTGCCGGCTAACAAAAGAAATATCCGCACGATGCCCCGGATGGCCATACAGTACAACTGTGGTCATGTTGTTTTCATGTTGCACGCCTAAAATACGTGAATAGGATGACACGATCTTCCATGTTTTACCCAAGGTGGCATCCAGCACCACGGGGCGAATTCCTCGGTCGGCAACGCGCAGTTTGGCGCCATTTTTCATCATGGCGGTCGCGACATCCCGATGAGGGTTATCCAGAAATACGATGGTTCCTGCCGGTGCGGTACGGGCCAACACGCGCACGCCCCTGGCCATGGATCGGTATTTCTTATCCGTATTGACGCTGTTTTCAAGAATATTGGCGAAGCTGCGGGCAAAATAATTGGCCCGTTTCATGTTGTAATAAATAGGACGCAAATCGCCGCCCTGGCCGATGGCGTCGGAAGAGTCGTAACATGCCGCCAATTCATTGTCA
>JAJZDN010000157.1 GCA_021805985.1 Planctomycetota bacterium
GTGAAATTCTCTTATAGTTCACAATATGCTTGAAATTCCAGCTCACAATAAATTCGCACCGCGAAACCGTCGCCAGAGCAACATGTAGCGCATCGGCATCCCATTGCGGCCCGACAATGCCCGCATCCAAATAGCCGCTTTGGAGTTTCAACGCGGCTTCTGTGACCACGACCACCTCAGCCAATTTCTCGTATTGTCCAAATAATTCCTGAACTCGTGGCGGAGCCGGGAGGATTTCCTCCCGTAATACCGATGAAATAACCAATCGGAACCGCCCGCGGCCTGCCATTTTCAGAAACTCCGTGCTTGCGGCCCGGAATTCCTTGTCGAACGCTCCGCCGTAGACTGATGTATCCGCGTACACACGAATCGCTTCGTGGCTGCTCGGGATTTTGTTTTCCTGCGGCATCCAGTTATTCTCTCAAAGTTACCGGATAAAAAACATCAAACTCGCCAGTACCATTGCTTATGCACAATTCCTTATGTTTTGATCATTGATCCTTGATCATTGGTCATTGCGTCCGTCCCCATTATCATGAATTTTAACGGTGCTACAATCCGCTGGGCCACTACAATTCTATCGTAAATCGCCTTTCCGATTTTTCCGAATTAACCGCCGGGACACCAATACCCTCCGCGGCGTCTGAAGATGAATTAGCTCTCCATCTTTTTCCTGGCGTAGTTTAGTTTGCCCGTCTCACTGGGGGTCAAATCAGCTTCGATCGATTCATACAGCTCCCGAACCTTGGAATAATCATGGCCCCTCCACGCTTCTTCTGCCGCCCTGCGGATGGGTGTTTGAACAACCTGCTTGGTGTATGCTTCGTTCCGAAGCCGCGCGGCCGCCGCCATTCGCTGGCATATCGCGGAATCTCCGGCCAGAACACTCTTGCCGAATTTGTCCAGCAGCTCTGCGATAGCCCTCACGCAAGCGACGACACGGTCCCGGTCGCTGGCCTGGAAAAGGAATTGTTCCTTATGGCCAAAACCCAATACCGCATCCAAGATATCGTGTAGTGTGTATCGTTGTGATGGGTGGGCCTTTTGCAAGAACGTGAGTTCAATTTCGTACGAGAGCCGGTCATGAGATACGAGCAGCACCATCGCGACCGATTCGAATCTGACAACCAACGGTTTTGCTTTGGTGCACGCAAACCCTTGGGCAGCTAATACGGGTGCAATGTGAGCCGCTACTGCCTCAGCAAATCCAAGGCGTTCCCGGGAATCTTTACTTTGTGTAGCCATAAACACCTCATTATGCCGTCGGCGGGTTCCACATTGTCGTCTTTGGATCGTAGGTCCACCCGCGATCCTGGAGTAGGGCACGTTCGGCCCTTAAAAAGCCGGTATTGTTGGTAAGATTACCCGCGCGGTCGACCGTCGCATCCCGAATTGGCAACCCCCTGCGCATTTCCTGGCGCAGAACGCCTGTGTTTTGCTTCCAATTGGCCTGCGGATTGCCTCGGTCGGGTAGTCGATCCAGAAGAGGCTGCTCCCCATCGCGCAGATTCTCGGGTGCGATATCCTTTACCTTGCCAATAACTATGTCATTCTTTGCGGCCTTGACCCCCTCCGGCCGGCCGCCATCGCCTCTCAACTTGGAGCTGTTTGCTTCCGTTGATTTTCCAGCAGCCTCGCTGGCGTCTCCGCTCCCCCCGCCTTCCGAGGGTCCGCTGTCGTCCAGACCCCCGACCGCTCCGCCTCCGATAGCAATTAGCCCCATGGCGATATCGGAAACACCGGGCTTTTCCATGACGGCGTTGACGGCACCGGCAAATCCCTTCTGCGAATTGGCGTACCAACTGAGGGTCTGATGAATGTCCTGTGGCGTAACCATCAAATTAAAGGCGTGACCACCTTGGCCATGCTCTTCCTCGCGAATGATCCCTAAGAAAAATTTGAGGTGGGCCAAGTCGAGCCCCCGGCCACGGGAGGCCTGGTTTAGCGCATACATGATCTCCGGATTGGCGTGAAGTTCCAGATAACTGATTCCCCCGGGCGGCATGCCTTTTTCCAATTGCCGGAGAATCTCCGCCGCCAATGCCGGGTCCTTCTTGAATGCCAGCACGGGATTCTTAGACTGCAGAGCGTTGGCCACACGGTTGTTGAGCGACGTCTGTCCCCGCTGGGCATGATCGTGGCCTGCCGCACCATCCGCGTGTCCGGAAGCTGATTTCCCTCTGGCTGGCGGCTGGCCGCTCCCAGTATGCCCCGCCGTTCCGTGTGCGGCTACCGGCGTCTTGACATTCACATGCGCATTGGGATTCTGTGCCGGCTGCGTTTGCGGCGGATGGAAAGTGTGCTGCGGCGGCGGTTGTTTCTTATGCCCGCTGGGATCAAGGTTGTTCACCGGGTCGTTACTCGCATAACGATACAGGTTCTCATCGCCACCAGCTTCTTTTGTCGGGTCTTCGCTTAAGAATCTGCCCGTCGCCGCATCGTAGTATCTTCCATTATTACCGCCGCCGAGAAGATACAGGGCGGATTCCATATCGAGATAATATTGTTTCTTGCCGCCGGCCATCATGCGGCTGCGCCAGCGGTTAGCATTTGGCATGTAGCATCTGGAATATGGATCTTCACCGCGAAGACACCGTCCCGACCTCAGTTTACGAATCTCGGATATCGGGACAGGCGGCACGAAGGGGGTCTGGTCCACAGATTGCACAGATTGCGCGGATTTTTGAACTAACGTGGCAGCATGGAAGCCATGCACACCGGTGCGCAGGAAGCGCTGGCGGGATTCGGGGGTTGAAATTGCTTCGGCCATGATCATCTACGTTAGGATCCAGTCACATCCGGTTTTTTGTCTTCAGGTGGTATCCGCCGGAGCTCCCAAAGACGTTCTCTGCATTTTTTTAATAACTCCATCAGAAGATCATATTTCACCCTCCAAGGCTTTCCGTCGGAGCGGGGGAGGAACTCAACGTCCAAGGATTCAAACCCCTGTTCCTGGCTGATGATTACAAGGCACTCGCCATCAATGTATCCCTCCGCGACCATATCTTCGTGATCTGGAGGAACCAGCGCATCAATTCTCAGTACATTGCTCATTTGTTTGGCTCCAATAATGAATAGAACGAACCATCTGGCTTAAACCACACACCCCGGCCATCGGGCGCGCGCACATCCCAACCCCCTAAGCGGTTTCGCACGAATCGCGATCGCGGATTCTTTAAGATATCGTCGACAGTCCTCTGGCCAGCAGAGTTTAGCGACTTAGGTGAATTGCTTGGAGGCCGTTCAAACGCGCTGCCGGGCCTGTCGCCGTGTTTTTGTAGAGCGCGGCCAGCCTTTGTCAAGCCACCTTTGTCCGGCTTTTTGGCCGCTTCCGAAAGGTCCTCCAGTTTAGGTGGTTTCGGTGATTTGTCCACCGACTTTCCAGCGGCATTTCGTAAGGCCATGGTGCCGCGGCCTGCTGCGGCTATACCGGCATCTACTCCAGCGGTGATCATCCCTTCCCCGACAATATCGCCACTGCTGATTTCGTGATTGGTATAGTATTTTACAAGCCGAAAGCCACACGGATCGTGCGAAAAATCATAATGATGCGATGGATTCTTTAGCGCTTCTTCAACCAGTTTGTTGTGTTCAGCAATTGATTTGGCTCGTTGCGGATCACTTCCGAGAGTATTCCAAACCAAGGGTTTTGGATTATAAATTTGTCCATCTTTAGAAATTGGCCGGGCCGGCAATGGTGCCGGGGGTGAGATATTGTGCAATACCTGCAATTTAGTGGAAGTAATATCACTTATCCCTTTGGTGGAAATAGTGCTGGAGATGGCATTGGAAGATGAAACACCAGTATTGGCAGCGGTCTTTGTAAGCACAGATTGTGAAGCGCCAGGTTGTGTACCACCGATAGTTTGCTGGTTCTGTTGGTGACGTTGTATCTCGGTACTGCCATGTTTAGAGGATGAGGAAGATGGCTGGTTATTTTGTAACTGCTCTTTTGTATGAACGGGCGTGTGAACGTTGGCATTTGGATTTACCGCGGGAGGCTGCTGCGACGGCTTGAATGTGTGCTGAGGTGACGCAACAGGTGGTGGTGGCTGATGTTCTTTATCATGTCCGCTGGGATCAAGGTTATTGATTGGATCATTGCCGGCATACCGGTATAAGTTCTCATCTCCACCGGTTTCCTTGGTCGGATCTTCTGAGAGGAATCTGCCCGTGGCCGCGTCGTAGTATCTTCCATTATTACCGCCGCCGAGAAGATACAGGGCGGATTCCATATCCAGATAGTACTGCTTCTTGCCACCTGCCATCATGGGATTGCGTCGGCATTTAGCATTTGGAATATAGCATTTGGAATTATGTTGAATTATTGTGTAGCCGCAGTGGGCGATGTCAGCGCGGAAATCCCGCAGGCCGGTGCGCAGGAAGCGCCAGCGGGATATAGGTTTTGAAGTTGTATCAGTGGTTGCAACCATTACCTGCGTATTATTCCTTATATTTTGATCTTTGATCCGTGATTATTGCTATTTGTAAATGTCGCCATAATTCCATGCCACTCGCCCGTTTGCAAGCCATCTGAGCCACCATTACCATGAATTTTGGCGGCACTACAATCCGCTGGGCCACTATACCGGGCGCGCTTGGCCAACTGGGACGCCATACCGCAAAAGCCGTAACATTCATATAAACGGCGAGACGGATGCATTGGAAATTCCAAGGCCCCTGAGCGCTTCGAGGGCCCGCTCAGAGACAACCAGTCTGCCGTCCGGGGCAATTCCGAAATCGTCCTGCCCCGCTTTTCCCACAATCCTCAGCCAAACGAATTTCGGTAACTGCCGACCGGCGTACAGTTCCTCGAACTGATCGGACGTGGTGATCTCGGCTTGATCGAACCGAACGCCGCTGGCACGCATCTCAGCAAGATCTTCTTTGGCAACAGCGGAAACAATAAAGATAGGGAAGCTCTCCAGAATCGCATCTTCAGGCCACCCGTCAAAGCGGTAGTGCAAGGCGCTAACAACAGGGGGATGAACACTTCTATCCACCAGCGAGTTCTCGCCCAGCCCACCCGCGACTTCAGGTTCCACGTAAAAGTACTTCATTGATGACCCCCTGCCGGTGGACTGAAATTCTTTCCGTACAGCCTATCGATTTCAGTCGCCTTCTGGAGAAATTGTGCCTTGGTCGGTCTCGGGTTCTCGCGGTAAAACCGGTTCCACTCCCGGCGTATTCCCCTGAGATGCACCTCAGCGTTCATATTCTTCGGGATGCCGCGAAGATTTTCCAATGAGTGGATCTCGGATTCGGTAACCGCACCGGGAAAACGCGTCAGCGTTTGCTGCTCAACGGCGTGGTGGACGATAACTTTGCCCTCGAGATCAGGATGCGCGGCAAAGAATGTAGAGCGGTAGTCGTTGGGTGCCGCATTACCGAATGTCGCGCGGACCGCTTTCTTGGCGGAGCCGCGAAACAACCCCGTAAGGTCTGATTCGCGGGCCGATACGCCGCCAATTACCGCCACCAGGGCTGCTGCCAAACCCAATTGGAATGTTTGATTTGCCTTGTTGTA
>JAJZDN010000049.1 GCA_021805985.1 Planctomycetota bacterium
CTATGGCGATGGCGGGGCGAAGCGCCATTGGTGTAGCGGCGGATGGCGCCGTGCCCGCCGTCCCACAGCGCGGTAATGAATTGCCTGTGTCGCCGTTTGCCCGTAATGTGCTGGAGTTTGGCGCTCAGGGAAATGCCAAGGCTGATAACACGGCGGCTTTCCAAAAGGCCTTGGATGCCATGCACTCTGTCGGCGGGGGTACCGTGCATGTGCCGGCTGGAAAATACCTGTTTAAGGGGCATTTAACCATGCCCCCTAATACGGCCTTGGTGGGCGAGTTCGCGGGGCCGCCGGGTGGGTTTTTTGGCAAGCTGGGGAAAGGCACGGTACTATTGCCGACGGAAGGCCGCGGCAAGCCCGACGGCTCGGCGTTTATCGGCGTGCGCGGCGTGAACTGCACAATTTGCGGCGTTGCTATCTATTATCCGGAACAGCACGGCGACGCTCCCGCGCCGACTCCGTATCCATGGACCATCCAGAATATAGGCCAACCGTCCGCAGGGGACCAGCCCCAGGGCGGCGACGGCTCGGCGGGCCTGTCGGTCATGGATGTAAACATCAGTAATGCCTATCAGGGCATCGACCTGACACTTGCCCGGAGGCATTATATCGCCCGCGTTTACGGACGGCCGATTCTCACCGGAGTTTACGTTGATCAGTGCTATGACGTCAGCCGCATTGAGAATGTTCATTTCGTCTGGCCGTTCTGGCCGTGCGGCAACCCTATTGCCGAATGGATACAAAATCACGGCACCGCTTTCCGCTTCGGTCGTACCGATTGGCAATGTGTTCTTAACACCTTTTCCTTCCAATATCATATTGGGTATCATTTTGTCGAAACACCCAGTGGCACATGCTACGGTACTTTTTCGGGTATTTCAGCGGATTCGGCGCAGCGCGCGGTCGTGGTGGATGCCGCCGAAGCCTTTAACGGCGGCCTGCATATCACCGACGGCGGGTTTTCGGCATTCACGGGGCCGGATCCGCAGGGGTTCATTATCAGTCCCAAAAACACAGCCCAGGTTTGCTTCACCAATTGCGGCTTCTGGGGTCCTTCGCCAAATCGCATCGGAACGGTACAAGGGACCGGGCCGGTAAGCCTCGTCGGATGCTGTTTCAACAACTGGAACGCCAAACGCGGCGAACCGGAAATCCTATGCGACGGAGGCTCGGTCACCGTCAACAGTTGCTTGTTTATGTGCGGTGGCAAGCGCAAAGTAATTGGCATTACAAAACGATGTCGGGGCGCGGTAATCACAAACAATACCTGCCAAGGTGACGCATTTGTTGTCGTCCAGCCAGGCGCGTTGCCACGCGCCAGGTTTCAAATTCATTCCAACATTGCCGTTGGATAGCACATGCGTGACGGCGGAGTGTCTCTGTATCCGTATCGGTATTCTACGGGTGATACGTTCCAGTTTGGGCCTTATTATGATGATGATTTTCTAATGTGGCTTGAAAAGTAGCGAGAAAGTGACCACTAAGCAAATTATGGAACGGGCAATTATGAAACGTAATTTGAAGTTGCGACGATTTTTAAAGTGTCGGCTTGGCCGGCGGCTGGTTTGGGCTGCGACTTTATTGCCGTGCTTGATGTTGCTGGCGATAAGTTCGAACGCGATGGCTATAGGAGGAACGTCTTCCGCTCGTATCGGACCGTTTTATCCGGAGGCTCCGAACGGTATTGCCTTTATTGTGGACCACAAGGCTGCGTTTCTTTTGCGTGTCGGCTGGATGCAACATGGGCATCTGGAGGATGGCTATCACGCTTTCGTGGCGGATATGAAAGGGTACGGTCCGTCCGCGGCCAGCGGCTGGTATAACCGTCTGGCCTGGTACGTGGGTAATACGCGGGTGGAACTTCGGTGGAGCCGGACGGGGCAATCCATTGTGGGCCAACTAAAGTCCTCCAAGGCGATTCGAATCGCATTGGAAACCACGCCGTCGTGGCCAGAGTTTCCGGCTCGATATTCCATAACTCGCCAAGGCATCCAAGGCGCTGGAATGCGGGACAATAAAGTTGTCGCCCGGTGGCGAGTGATCACGGCATCAGCTCCGGCGAACGAGATTACCGCGTCCAGTCATGCCGCATTGGCGAAATATATACAGAGTGGTACATCCAACGCCGTCCGCACAGGAACGTATGGCGCGTTGGTATTTAATCTCAAGCCCGGTGCAAGCGTGTATTTTGCCGTCGGAACGACGGGGTTGGGCAATCTGAAACATGCAGGCCAAATTCTTGCCCGCGCGCGCCGCCGGTATGACGCTTCGCGCGTTGCCGCCGACGGAACCTGGGGGAATTTTCTCAAGCCGATCAACCGGGATTTGAGTTTCGCCCGCGTCTACGGCCCGGCCACCAACATCACCGGCTATCTGGCCATGCGAGGATGGAGTTTGCCGGCCCGTCAAAATGTGTTCGAATGGGACAGTTTTTTCGCGGCGCTGCAAGGCTCCCTCGCCCATCCGTATCGGAGTCGGCAAACCATTCACCTGGTATTCGCCGGTCAACGCCGGGACGGCATGCTGCAAAATTATTTGGGAACGCCGAATCGGGCTCAGCCTCCGATCGCGGCGCTGGGCGTGTGGAAACTTTATCAGCGCGATCCGGATATTGGTTTTCTGCGGCGGATTTACCCCCAGTTGGTAAAATGGCACAACTGGTGGTTTGCCACCAATCCGGCCACCGGACTGCCCTTTCGTGATGTCAATAAGGATGGCCTGCTGGAATACCGCAACGGGCCGGAAAGCGGCATGGACGACAGCCCGATGTACGACAACGTGCGCGTAGATTCCAAAACACAAACCATGGAACTCGATGACGTCGGCCTCAATAGCTTGTGGGCCGCTGATGCCGGATATCTGGCACGCATCGCGCAGGTGATCGGAAAGCCCATGGCCGCAGCGCATTATTTACATCAGAAAGAAGTGATGGTCCGCCGCATCAACCGTTGGCTGTGGAATCCCAAAGCGGGCATGTACGAAAACCGCTTTTTCAAGCCGCAGGCGGCGGACCTTCCCATTCCCTGCCGGGCTTACAGTATGGCCGATGGAAAACCCGGTATTCAGGGTCGATACTATCGAGGAGCCGATTTCAATCACTTGGTATTGACGCGCGTGGATCAGGCGGTGGATTTCAGCTGGTTTTCGTTTCCCCCCGCGCCGGCGTTTGGGGGTCAAATGGCGCTGTCACCCATGAGCGTGCTCTGGCGGGGATTTCTTACACCGCACCAGAGCGGGGATTACCGATTGGTGCTTAATCTCACGTACCCCTTTGTTCCACACGATCCGCCAGGCTTTCTGCCTTCGGTCGCGGGTGCCAGATTGTCTGTGAATGGCAAACTGCTCATCAACCATTGGAAAGTTAAGCCGGTAACACGTTATATCAGCCCGGCCATCCATCTGGCGGCCGGCCATCGCTACGGCATTAAGCTGGAATACCGCCGGCAAAGCGGCGGGGCCATGGTGCAACTGCGCTGGCGGCGCGTCCGAGCGCCCAAACGCATTTTTTCCACGCAGATTTCGCCCACCAATTTCTACCCCATGATCATCGATGCGCCCACCAAAGTGATGGCGGCCAAGATGCTGGCGCTGCTGCAAAACCGGCATACATTTTGGGGGCGTTACGTCATCCCCAGCATACCCCGTGACAACCCGACGTTTCAGCAGCAGGGTTACTGGCGCGGAAAAATATGGCCGGCTACCAATTACCTCCTGTTCCAGGGGCTTAAGCGCTACGCCTCGGCCAGCCTTCTGAATCGTTTTGCCGCTAAAAGCGTCGCGCTTTTCATGCGTAACTGGCGTGCCTCCCATAGTTGGAATGAGAATTACTTTTTTACCGGCCAGGGTTCGGGCGTGCCACATACAACATGGGGGCCGCTGCTTTGCCTGATCGGCCTGGAGGATATTTGTGACATCCAGCCCGATGGAAAAATTGCCCTCAACGGAACGCTGCAATTTACAGAATGGATTCACCATATCCCCATTGCCGGCCATTTCTATGACCTCCACGTCGCGCCGGGGTGTACGCTGCTGTTGCGGCACGGGAAAACCATTCTGGAGGCGAGAAACAAGGTGCTCGTGGGACGTTTCCCCATGTAAGGCTGGGCCTGTTTGCGGGCGAGCACTGCGGTTTGTATTCCGCTTGGCACATAGCTCAATGGAGTAATCAAATGGGACCGACTCAAACTTATTATAAAAAAAGAACGTCGAAAACCTGTCTTGGGATGCTGGTTGGCGTGTTAATGTTTCACGATGGGGCCGCAACAGCTGTGGCACCGCAGTCTGCGTTCTTGGCCAGGATTCCGCTGAGGGATCGCGTCAAGTCGGTGTCGCCGATCCATAAAGGGTTAATCAACGCCCCGAGCCAACTGCATTGCCAATGGCTGCGCGATCCGTTGGGCGTGCAGCAATCGCATCCGCGTTTGACGTGGATGCCGCCGCAACGGGATACATTGCGGCACGCAGCGGCCTATCAGATTCATGTGGCCAAATCGCCATCGGACCTTGGCGGCGGGCATGATCTGATCTGGGATTCCGGCAAGGTTGCGGAGAATCCCGATTTTCTTCCGGAATATCAAGGTCCCGCCCTTCAGCCGTTCACGCATTATTACTGGCGGGTGCGGGTATGGAGTCGTTCGGGTTGGCAATCACAATGGAGCCGTGTGGCTACTTGGATGACCGGACCGTTGAAGGTCGGCGATTGGCGGGGAAGTTGGATCAGTTATCAGCATAAAATTAGCAATTCTTTCTACACCACGCCGCATAACGCCTATTACGGCTTGCCGTTGCCGAAGAAGATTTCCCGTAAAAGTTGGATTCAAAAGGAGCCGTGTCCGATTTTCCGCAAGGTGTTTCGCGCCCCCGCCCGTTTGCGGCATGCTTATATGTATATTGCCGGATTAGGTTATTGGAAGGTGCTGGTCAATGGCCATAAGGTGGGGCTGGGCGTGCTTTATTCCACGATGTACGATTATTCCAGGACGGTGCCGTATCAGAGCTTTGATATTACACCGCTGTTGCACAAAGGCCGCCGAAATGTCATTACAATTGCCTTGGGCAACGGCTGGTACAACATCATGGAACGCGATGTGTGGCAATGGCAAAAGGCCGCATGGCGGGCTTGGCCACGGGCGCGGATGAATTTGTTGCTGCAAACGCCCGGCGGAAAAACAAAGTGGATCGCCACCAACAGCACCTGGCAGGCTGCGGCCGGCCCACGTCTGGCCGATGGTGTATATAACGGTGAGGTTTATGATGCAGCATTGAAAATTCATGGTTGGAATAATCCGGATCGGGCAATGCCAACCCTCGCCCATGCCAAAATCGTGGCCGCTCCGACCGGCCGGCTTACATCGCAACTCATGCCGCCCTGTGAAGTGGCGGAACGCCTCGCCCCGGTGTCCGTCACCGAACCGGAACCGCATGTATTCGTGGTTAAATTTCCACAGAATATGTCGGGGTGGGTTACGCTTACGGCAAAAGGGAAAACAGGTGTTCCGGTGGTACTCAAGTATGGTGAACGCCTGTTTGCCAATGGCTTGGTCAACCGTAATTCAATATCGGGCTATACATATACCGGTTCATTCCAGGCGGACACCATTATCCCGGCCGATGACAAGCCGTTCACCTATCATCCGAATTTTGCGTACAACGGTTTTCAGTATGTGCAGATTAATGGATTGGCGTCGCGCCACGATATTATCAGCATTGAGGCGGAGTTTATACATACGGCTTTTCATCGGTCTGGAGCCTTCTGGTGCGGCAATGCGCTCCTGAATGCCATCGCGGACGCTACCAACCGCAGCTACTGTTCCAACTTCATGGGGTATCCTACGGATTGTCCCACGCGCGAGAAAAACGGTTGGACAGGTGATGCCTGGCTGGCATCCGCTCAGGGCATGATGACCTACAACAATCAACTGGGCTATGCCAAGTGGCTCAATGATTTTAAGGACCAAGAGCAACCCGGCGGGCAGCTTTATGATATCATTCCATCGCCGGGCTGGGGTAATGTCAATATTCCGAACTGGGAGTGCGCTTATGAGTTTGTTACATGGAACCAATATCTGTATCAGGGTGACGGAGAAATTTTGCGTGAGCATTATCCGGGCATAAAAAAATACTTCCTCTATACGCTGGCCATGTATAACACGCTGGCCATGTATAACCACTCCCAGGGGAATCGGTGGCTGCTGGGCGACTGGGTCACCAGCAGCTGCAGGCCGTCCTCGGTTTTCTTTACTTCCTCCTGCACCCTGTACCATGAGGCGGTATTGTTGTCCCGCATGGCCGGCGTGCTGGGCCAAGCCGCTGATGCGCGTACCTTTTCCGCCGATGCCGCAGCCATTCGAAAGACTTTTAACGCCAGATACGATAAGGGAAACGGCCTCTACGGCAACGGCGGCCAAATCGCCCAAGCCATGCCGCTTTATTATGGTCTAGTGCCGGCCAGCCAGCAGGCTGCGGTGGTTCGCCGTCTGGTGGCGGACGTTCATGCCCATCACAATCACCTGGACGTTGGCATACTGGGAGCCAAATGCCTGTTTCGCGTTTTAAGCACCTATGGGCATATCGCCTTGGCCTACCGCGTTGCCACGCAGACAACCTATCCCAGTTATGGCCAATGGATACTGCATGGAGCGACCACATTGTGGGAAGCATGGGGTTTAGATCCGGAGTCCATGAATCACATTATGTTCGGTGACATTCTGGGTTGGATGTACAATGATCTGGTGGGGATTCGGCCTGATTGGCGGTCACCGGGTTTTCGCACCATTCTTATTAAGCCGCATCCAGTACGGGCATTGCCATGGGCTGGGGCCACATACAACAGCCGATTCGGTACCATCCAAAGCCAATGGCGCTGGCATGGCAAGCAACTGCATATCAACATCATAGTTCCAGCGGCCAGCTCGGCTGTCGTCACCTTACCGAGAGTTGGGGACGCAAAGGTCATCTGCAACGGCGATCCGTTGCACGCACCGCTTTCCAATGCCGTTGGCGTCAATGGTATGAAATGGCGTGATGGACAAGCCGTTGTAAGTGTTGGCCCGGGCCATTATCGCTTTATTTACACACCGCATAACCTGCGATAAAACCAAGGTTATGCGGTTGTTACCATGATGGCTTACCGACGGGTTGGCGACAGCACCTCTTTTTCGTAAGGATAATATTAAATGAGATATTCAGTTGTCAAAAGCATGATGTGTGTTGCGGCTCGCCGCGGAGTCATAACAAGGTTTATGGATTGAAATCGGCTGGTGTTGGATCTGGTGGAATCGGGATGAAATAAATGGAGCCAGTTATGATCAAAACAAAATCATCGCTCGTGACCTGCTTGGGGCAGCCCTCATGGCGTATTTCTAACCGTAACGTTGAGGCCTATGTGACACAGTTCGGCGGCCATCTCGGCCCGGTCACTTTCCGGTTGGGTGAACGTGATATTAAGCCATTGTCAGTTGCCCCATGGACAACCGAACGTCACGCGCATGGCGTGCCGGTGGTATTGCGGGCATTACGGGGCGATTTTTTCTGCCTCCCCTTCGGAGGTAATCAAACGCCCTACCACGGAGAGCGCCATCCCGTCCATGGCGAAACCGCCAACGCCCGGTGGCAGTATGCCGGCATGACCGGTGACAACGGCCGACAGGCGCTTCACCTTCGCCTGTCCACCCGAATCCGTCCGGGACATCTGGACAAACTTATCACGCTCATTGACGGGCAGACGGTGGTTTATCAGAAGCACATTATCAGCGGTATGCGTGGACGTATGAACTATGGCCATCACGCCATGCTCCGTTTCCCCGAACAGGAAGGAAGCGGCATCATTTCCACCAGTCGCTTCACGTATGGCCATGTCTTTACCGAACCGCTTGAGCGCCCGGAAAACCGGGGCTATTCGATTCTTGACCCTGGGGCATGCTTTGATCGCCTTGACCGCGTCCCGATGACAACCGGACGGATGACGGACTTAAGCCGTTATCCGGCGCGCCGCGGTTATGAAGATCTGGTACTTCTGGCGGCGGATACCACACTGTCGCTGGCGTGGTCCGCGGTGACATTTCCGCGTCAGCGGTACGCATGGTTTGCGCTAAAAAATCCAAGGCAAGTGCCGCAAACGATACTATGGCTGTCCAATGGCGGACGGCATTATGCGCCGTGGAACGGCCGGCATGTCAATGTCCTGGGCCTTGAGGAGGTTTGCGGTTATTTTCATCTGGGTCTGGCGGAGTCGGCCCGCCGAAATCCACTTTCGTCGCGCGGGATAACCACGTCGCTCGAACTGCATCCGGATCGGCCTCACAGTGTTCTCTACGCTTTTGGGGTAGCGCGAATTCCTGTGGGATTTGATCAGGTCACAGACATTGTCGCGGGCGCGGATCGCCATAGCGTGCTGCTGCGATCAAAAAATGGGAAGTCCGTAAGCGTCGCCATGGATGGCGCGTTCCTACGGGAGATGATGTCCGGAGCGGCGGAGAGTCCCCCTGCTTCGTGCGGGTAGGCCGGTTGCTCCAGACGGGACATATTGTTTTGGGATATGTATCGCGCACGATGAGCTATAACGAGGATTAAAATGTTTGTTCGCAGAGTTAAGACCGTTGCCATGAAATCGTTAAATTCATGGTTGTTCGCATGGGGCCTGATTGTTTTCGGATTCGCCACCATGGCGGTGGCCGCGCAAAATCCCGTGCAATATGTCAATCCCCGTTGGGGCGCCGGTATGGATCGGTTCGCGCATGGCGAGAATCTCGCGGGCCATCAACCGATGCAACCCGGTCTGCATTCGGTTGGAGATATGTACCCGGAAATCGCCCTGCCTCGGCCCATGGCCATCTGGGCACCGCAAACCCACACTGGATATTGGTTTTACAATAACCTTGATCCAACCTTTCAGGGCTTTCGTTGTACGCATGAGGCCCATCCGTGGGCCGGGGATTATGGTCAATTTAACATTATGCCGGAAGTGGGGCCGGTGCAGACCAGCCCGGTCAAGTGGGCCTCGCCATTTACGCATAAGCGGGAGGTTGCCCATCCCTACAGCTATCGTGTGTATTTGCCGCGCTATCATACCTTGGCGGAATTGGCCCCCACCAAACGCTGCGCCATTTTCAAATTCACCTTTCCCAAAACCAAGTTGGCGCGAATTGTCATATCGGCCAGGGATGCGACGGTGAAGATTGGACGCCTGGACCATCACCTGGTAATCATTGGCCATGTCTGGCGGAATTTTGGCGAGGTTCCAAAGAATTTTGCGTGTCGGTTTGTGGCTCAGTTCAGCGGTCGACCGTCCGCGACGAAACTTTTCAATACCAAAGGCAAACTTATTGGTGTGGTATTGACCTTCAACACCAATCAATCGCGAACGCTGCATATGCGCATTGGCACAAGCTTCATGAGCGTGCGGCAGGCCGGGATCAGCTTAGGCCGCGAAATTCCCGGCTGGAGCGTCAGAACCGTGGCCGATCAAGCCAAGGCGATATGGAATCGGCAGCTTGGAAAAATAGATATTGGTGGGGCGACGGCGAGTCAAAAGGAAATTTTCTATACCAGCCTCTACTGGGTGCTTTTGTATCCGCACAGCTTTTATGAAATCAACGGTCTCAATCGGCACGTTCATTACAATCCGACCAACGGTAAAGTGTATCCCGGACGGTTTTATACCGGCACCGGATTCTGGGATGTGTATCGCAGCGCATTTCCCCTGATGACACTGGTATATCGCCATGAGGATGGCCGCATCATCCGCGGCTTCCTGCGGTTTTACAAAGAAGGCGGATGGCTGCCCGAATGGCCCAACCCCGGCTATTGGAATTGCATGGCCGTAACCGACGCGGATGCGGTCATTGCCGAAGCCTATCTGCAGGGGATTCACGGCTTTAGCCCGTCATTGGCATACGACGCCATACGCAAGGACGGCACGGTTGAGCCGCCCGGTCCGGGCCACGGGATCCCGCATCTGAAAGATTATTTGCGGCTGGGTTATCTGCCGGCCAACGTCATGAGCGAGTCGACTTCCACCACGCTGGAAGAGGCGTATGATGATTATGCCATTGCGGAAATGGCCAAGGCCATGGGCAAAACTGCGGATTACAAAAAGTTCCGCAAGTTGGCGTTTAATTATCGCAATGTGTTTAATCCCGCGACGAAATTCCCCTGGGGCCGGGAGGCCAACGGCTCCTGGCAACCGCACTTTGATCCCATTTGGTGGGGCAGTCCCTTTACGGAAGACGATGCCTGGGTCTACCAGTGGATGGTCATGCAGGACCCGTATGGCCTGATTCAGTTGCTCGGCGGGCGTGAAGCCGCCATCAAGCGGCTGGATACCTATTTCACAACCAACTCAGATTTTCACCTGGGCGGCTATGCAAGTTGGGGCCACCCCATTCCCGAGGAGAACGAGTCCAAGATATTGGGGATGGGCCAGTATGGCCCCAACAATGAACCCAGCAGCCATGATGCGTCCTTTTATGATTATGTCCGGGAACCATGGAAGACGCAATATTGGGCGCGCCAAACCATGGCGCGGGTTTACAGCACCACCGGCATGGTGGGGGATGACGACGAGGGGCAGATGGGGGCATGGTACGTATTTAACACGGCGGGAATATATCCGTTCTCCCCGATAAAATCGTTTTATCTGCTGGGAAGCCCCTCGGTGGGGCGTGTAGTGCTGCACTTAAAGCAGGGAAAAACGTTCACCATTCGGAGCATCGGCAACGGCCCAAAGGATTATTACATTCAGTCCGCGAGACTAAATGGTAAAGCATTTAATCAGCTTTGGATCAAGCAGCGCACGATTTTACGTGGCGGCACGCTCGTGTTCCACATGGGGCCGACGCCCAATAAAAAGTGGGCAAGTGACCGTGCCGCAATGCCGCCCGCCGGCGATATGACGCAACCTTAAACAGGCCATGTTTGGGTAGGGAAATACTATGGTTTCACGGGACATTGCGGAGTCCAGGCGCGACGGGATTCATTTCATTTGTCCCGCCACAAACATGCTGCAGCTTGCGGCTGCGGCCACGGTCGTGTTGCCGAACTGACCTGTTTAGGAGAATGTTTTTATGTCCACCGTGTCTGAAAATTCAGTTACCGCGCCATCCGATGAGCCTATTCCGGGCCTTGGGCCGATTGTCTTTGCGGTGTTCGCCGTCGCCATGGCCGGATTGCTTTTTGGGTACGATACCGGTGTGGCGTCCGGTATTCAGGGCTATCTGCAAAGCTATTTTCATTTAAGCAATACGCAATTGGGCTTTGCCATTGCGAGCCTTGATTTGGGGTGCATCGCCGGTGCCATGATGGCCGGTACGCTGGCGGATCGCTTTGGCCGTAAAAAAATTCTGATCCTCTGCGCCATTTTGTTTGCCGTTTCCGGCATTCTTTCCGCCATACCGCGCGATATAACCGAGTTGGTGCTGGCCCGAGTTCTCGGCGGTCTGGCCGTTGGTGCCTCGTCCATGATCGCACCGGTTTACATTGCGGAAATTTCTCCGGAAAAACATCGCGGACGATTTGGTTCGCTTTTCCAACTTGGTATTGTTGTCGGCATCGCGGTGGTCTATTGGGTAAATTACTTCATTCTCAACGCCGGCCACCATATCAATGCCGGCCACCATCTGGCCGGTATGGATTGGAACCAGACCACGGACTGGCGCTGGATGCTGGGGTCGGAGACCCTGCCGGCTCTCGTGTTTCTTGCCATGCTGCTGACCATCAAAGAAAGCCCGCGCTGGCTGATCATCAATGATCGCGAAGCGGAGGCTCGGACCATCCTGACATGTTTTTTCGGCACGGCGCGGGCGGAAAGGGAAATTTCGGCGGTAAAGGAAGTGGCACAGCAGGAAGAGGGCCGCCTGCGGGAACTATTTACGAGGACCTTTCGATTTCCCTTGCTCATTGCCCTGTTTCTGGCGGTATTTTCCCAGTTCAGCGGCATCAACTCCATTATTTACTATGCGCCGCGCGTATTCGGCGCGGCGGGCATGAACACCTCCAGTGCCTTCGGGTCCACGGCCCTTATTCGCATGGTGCTGGTGCTATTCACGTTTATTGCCGTGGCATACGTAGACCGCGCGGGCCGAAAACTGCTGTTAACCATTGGCACCGCGATTCAAGTGGTGGCGCTGGCATCGGTGGGTCTGTTTTTTGCCGTGGCCCCGAAGGTGCGGGCAATTCATATTCACGATTCGCTCCAATTTCAAGGAACGCTTTCCAATGCGCGGTTCACCGCCATGGCCCGGTTGTCGCACAGCCCGATCATCATGGCACCGCATTTTACTTCCCTCCAGATTGATATACTGCTCATAAGCATCTTGGTATTTATCGCCGCGTTCTCCATGGCGATGGGACCGATGCCGTGGATCATCATTTCCGAAATTTTCCCGGCGCGGATTCGCGGTCGCGCCGCGTCCGTTGGCGTGTTGACCCTTTGGGCGGCAATTTTTGTGGTCGCGCTGACATTTCCCATGCTTAAGGCCAGTGTCGGTCTGACGGTGACTTATTTTATTTATTCCGGATGTTCTTTTATTAGCTTCCTTTTTGCGGTGCTGGTGTTGCCGGAAACCAAGGGAAAAACGCTTGAACAAATTGAAACATACTGGCATCATAGGTTTGACATTAAGATGTCTTAGACATGGAGCAGCGATGCAACGTTCTGAAGTAAACAGCTACCTGAAAGAGGCGATGGTTTTTTTCAAGGCCCACGGGTTTTCTCTGCCGCCATTTGCCTGCTGGTCGCCGGAACACTGGGCCACGCTCGGTGCGGCCGGGGATTACATGCGTCAACGCGGTCTGGGGTGGGATGTGACAGACCTGGGATCGGGAAAATTTGAACAGATCGGTCTGGTTTTATTTACCCTGCGGAACGGTTTGATCGGCGATCCATCCAAAATGTTTGCCGAGAAGATCATGATGGTTCGTAAAGACCAGCGTACGCCTTTTCACTTTCACTTCCAGAAAACCGAAGACATTATTAACCGCGGCGGTGGCCATCTGGTCATAGAACTCTACAATTCCGATCCGCAGGAGAAGTTTGCCTCAACGGATGTAGTGGTGCGCTGCGACGGCCGGGAACGAACGGTTTCCCCCGGCGGCAGTGTGATTCTAGAACCGGGGGAAAGTATCACCTTGGTTCCGGGCCTTTACCACTCGTTTTTTGCCACCCATTCGCATACCATGGTGGGTGAAGTATCAAGTGTCAACGATGACACAAAGGACAACCGTTTTTACGAACCCTTGCCCCGATTTACGCACATTGACGAAAATCAGCGGCCCTTGTTTTTACTGTGCAGCGATTACAAAACGTATTTACCGTGAAGGATTCATTCGTGCAAAAAATACTTGATCAGAAACTCGCCGCTCTGGCCACTGACCGATTCGGCAAGCATTTTATTATCGCCGATGCTAAAGATGCGGACATGGCCCTGGGAATCGCGGCACCGGGTTTGAATCCCGGCGCGGGGAAAACGGATTTTCCATTTCGTACGCTGGATCAATACCGTCAGACCATCCGGCAGGTCCTCGAGCAGGGGCTGGTGGATATTATGCTCATGAGTTGCTCCACCAGCGATCAACTGACTATTAGGGAACGACTGTTTGATAACAGTATGGTTACCCCCGCGGTTCGGGCAAATGATACTACAGATATACATGTTTGCCGCGGAAGCTCTTACGGAAGCAATCCGTCGCAGCCGTTTGCCTCCGCGCCCATTGATCATATTCAGGCTGGAAAATCGCCTTGTACCGCTGCGGATCGGCAAAGGGGAGCGAATCTGGGCTTGTATTCGGTGACGTTTAACAATCTCGCAGAGCCGGATCGGCGCACGCTGGAGGCCTACCGGGATTTTCGCCTGGAGGCCGAGGGTAAAGGCTTTCGGCATTTTCTGGAAGTGTTTGATCCCAATGTCTCTCCCCAAACCCACAAACTACCGCCTGACCAGATGGGCGGCTTTATCAATGACCATATCTGCCGGATGCTTGCGGGCGTGCCGCGTGCTTCCCGACCGGTATTTTTGAAGATTGTTTACCATGGCCCCCGGTATATGGAAGAACTTTGTCGCTACGACGAGTCGATTATTGTCGGGGTTCTCGGTGGAAGTTCCGGCACAACGTATGATGCGTTCAAATTACTGGCTGATGCCAAAAAATATGGCGCCCGGGCGGCGCTGTTCGGGCGGAAAATAAATCAGGCCGAGGATCAACTCACGTTTATCAGCATGTTACGCAACATCGCCAATGACGATATAACTCCCGAAGAAGCCGTGCGGGCTTACCATGGCAAATTAAGCGATGCCGGCATTAAACCGCATCGGTGTCTGGCGCACGATCTGCGGCTTACGCAGGGAGTTATGCACTATGCCGCCGGCGGCACGGCGAATTAGTCAGGGATGTTTAATAAACAGCGGGAAATTAAAGCTATGGCCACAACCCCATTCGTCTATGATGTGCTTGGTATCGGGATTTCGGCGGTCGATGATACATTGACCGTGGAACGTTATCCGCTCTCTGGAGCAAAAGTCCCGGTGCACTCATCGGCCCGGCATGGCGGAGGGTTGGCGTGCACCGCGGTCGCCGCAGTCGCGGCTCTTGGCGGAAAGACTGCGTTTATGGCGCGTTTCGGAGACGATGAGCTTTCCGAATATATACGTTCCAGCTTATCCAAGCGTGGAGCCGATGTATCACATATTATTTCCGATGCCCTGGGCCAACCCTATCACAGCCGGATTATCATAGATCGCACTACCGGTGAACGCACCATATTTTATGATCTTAGCCGCTACCAACCCGTGCAGGCTGCGGATGTGTCTACCGAGCTTTTAGCGTCCGCCCGTGTACTGCTGGTGGATTTCCTCAGTGCCCCCGGCCCGCTGGATCTCATACTCAAGGCCCGCCGAGCCAAAGTGCCGGTCGTATTGGATATTGAAGGCCAATGCGCAGAGTCTGCAGCGGTGCTGGAACATGTGGACCATCTGGTAGTTCCGGAGGAATTTGCGCGGTGGTCAACCGGGCAGCAGGATTTGTGCGCAGCCTGTGCGGCACTGGCGGCCATACCGCGTGCTGGAACCGTCGTAACGGCGGGGGCGGAGGGCTGTTGGTGGACCAATTCACCGCAGCGCCCACCGGTGCACTTCCCGGCATTTGCGGTCAAGGCGGTCAATACCAATGGCTGCGGCGATACATTCCACGGTGCCTACGCGCTGGCCATTGCGAACAACTTTCCCATCAGGGAAGCCGTATGCTTTGCCAGTGCCAGTGCTGCGATCAAGGCCGCCGGATCCAGCGGCGGTTGGGATGCATTGCCCAGTGCCGCGCAAGTAACCGGCTTACTAAACCAGCATTTGCAGGCGGATAATCCCTTGCGCAATGTGCTTGGAAGAATTGAACAGTTAAATCTTACGGACGCAACTTCTGTCCGGGGCCATAGTGGCGTGAATCTGCGTGCGAGCCTGTAAGTGTCCGACGCATTAACTCATGCCATCTCATTGCTTTATTGGCATTGGCGCAGCGGGCGCGTAAACTATACCCCTTGAGCTTTTGCCCGGCCCGCAGGGTTTCAGCGGGATCGGTCGTGACGTTGTTGGCTCATCGGATATTTTGCTCAGGAGTGTTTTGAATGGTTAATCGTCCCCGCAGCCCGGAAGTGACGGAAGGTTTTGATCGTGCACCGCAACGGGCGTTTTTTCGGGCCATGGGCCTTACCGACGCGGATATTCATCAGCCGTGGGTGGGCGTGGCCAGTACCTGGAATCAAGCTACTCCGTGCAACATTACCCTGGACCGGCAGGCCCGGGCGGCTGCCAGTGGGGTAAAATCCTCCGGGGGTACCCCGCGTGAATTTGTGACCATCGCGGTATCGGATGGCATTGCCATGGGGCATGAAGGCATGAAGGCCTCGCTGATTTCGCGAGAAGTCATTGCCGACTCCATTGAATTAATGATGCACGCCCACCGCTATGACGCACTCGTGGGTTTGGCCGGGTGCGATAAATCCCTGCCGGGAACACTCATGGCCCTGGCCCGATTAAATTTGCCCGGGATATTTATCTACGGCGGCACCATTCTTCCGGGAAAATTCAAGGGCAAGGACGTAACGATTGTAGATGTCTATGAGGGTGTCGGTGCCCATGCCGCCGGCAAAATGACCGATGCGGAATTATACGAACTTGAATGCAATGCCTGTCCCTCGGCGGGATCCTGCGGTGGTCAATTTACGGCCAATACCATGGCCTGTGTGGCCGAGGCGATGGGCATGGCCTTACCGGGGTCGGGCTCTCCGCCGGCAGTGGACCTTTCGCGCGATGACTTTTGCCAAGCGGCGGGGCGGCAGGTTATGCAGCTGCTGGAAAAAAACATCCGCCCCAGCGACATCATGACGCGCGAAGCTCTGGAAAACGCCGTGGCCATCGGCGCTGCCACCGGCGGCAGCACCAATATCTGCCTGCATCTGCCGGCCATAGCGCATGAAGCGGGTCTAAAACTCACATTGGATGATATTGAACGCATCAGCCGGCGCACGCCCACGGTGGCCGATCTGAAGCCCGGCGGTAAGTATGTGGCTCTTGATGTTTTCCGCGTAGGCGGAATTCCTGTGATTCTCAAAGTCCTCCTGGATGCGGGTCTTATTCACGGCGACTGCATGACCGTCACGGGTAAAACCATGCGGGAAAATCTCAAAGATGTTGTTCTGCCCGGCGGCCAGGATGTGGTTGTCCCGGTGGAAAAGGCCATCAGTCCCAATGGCGGTCTGAGAATTCTCAAGGGTAATCTGGCCGCGGAAGGGTGCGTCATAAAAATCACGGGCGTGAAGAAATTACAACACCGCGGCCCGGCAAGGTGTTTTGATTCTGAACAGGAGGCCATGAAGGCTGTACAAAGCCTGCAAATTAAAAAGGGGGACGTAGTCATTATCCGCTATGAAGGCCCCAAAGGTGGCCCGGGCATGCGGGAAATGCTGGCCGTAACGGCGGCCATTGTCGGTCAGGGGCTGGGTTATGATACCTGCCTGATTACCGATGGGCGCTTCAGCGGCGGCACGCGCGGTTTATGCATTGGGCATGTAGGCCCAGAGGCCCAGGTGGGCGGAAATATCGCCCTGGTGCGCGATGGAGATATCGTTGATGTGGACGCTGAAAAAGGGACCATAAACGTCGAACTCTCCGAGGCGGAACTCGCCCTGCGTCGCAAAAGTTGGAAACCCAAAGCGCCCATGTATACCCGCGGTGCTTTGGCGAAATATGCCAAAATGGTGGGGCCAGCGTGTGATGGCGCAGTGACCCATTGATCGGGCCGGATTATTACTCGGATAGGTTCGCAGGTTGCCATCGCGTCCGTCCGGTCTTACAGGCTTTCAAACGGTATAACGCGCTATCGGCTTGCCGCAACAGGGCGCTGGAATTGACGGAATCGTCGGGAAACATGCAGTAGCCAATGCTGGTAGATACGTTGATGCGTCGGTTGCCCGGCAGGGAGAACGGCTCATCCAGAGCCGCCGCAAGGCGTGTGAAGTAGGCCTCTGCATCCTTACTATGGTGCAAGTCCTCCAGGAGAATGACAAACTCATCACCGCCCAGCCGCAGGGCTGAATCGGTTTTACGCAGGGCATTTTTAATTCGTCCCGCCAGGGCACGCAAAAAAGCATCACCGGATGCGTGTCCATACGTGTCATTTATAAGCTTGAAGTCATTAACATCCAGCATCGCCACTGCCAGCAGGGTCTTGTGCCGCAAGGCCCGCCCAACCGCTTTTTCGATATAGTCGTCCAACGCCGCGCGATTGGGCAGCCCGGTAAGCGTATCATGGCTGGCCAGCCATGCCTGCTGAGTTAGCTCTTCGTCCAGGCGTGTGCGGAGGTCAAGTTCATCCAGTGCATGGCCCAGCAGTTGAGTCACACGCGCCACCAGAGCACGCATTTCAAGATCAAATAGATTCTGATGAATTGAAATAAGCCCCAAGACCGCCCAAATATGTCCTTTTCGAATAATGGGTGCCGCCGCCGCCGACTTGCCTCCAATCATCGTTATCACCTGGTGGTTGTTGGCAAAGGCAGAATCGGCCTGATAATCGTTGGACCAGCAGAGCTTATTTTCGCGCCACGCTTGGGCCACGAGGCTTTTACCGTCCCCGGTCAAAAGTGAAACACGATGCTTTCCGATTTGCTCACTTCCCGGACCGGCCGTGGCAACAAATTCAAAAACACCACTCGCCTTGGGTCGGCCCACCGTTACAGTGATAAATAATCCCCCCCGCGCCAACTGGTCAACCGTTTGAGTAAGAAGGGTATTTTCGTCGGGGGCTTCAAGAATGATTTCTCCCTGAACACTTAATGATTTATACAAGCTGCTCAGGCGTTCAAGCCGGGACCTCATGTCCATCGAATCCAGCGCCCGCCCCAGCATTTGCGCGCAACTTGCCAGGAGATTCAACATGTCTGGATCAAAAAATTCCTTATGGCTGGAAACCACCGAAAGCAGACCCCATATGGTCCCGCCGCGAAATATTGGTGCCGTAGCCAGAGACTGTATATGCCGCGCCGCAAGCTGTGCGTGGAAGGCCGCGGCCTGGGGATCATGCGGATAGTCGTTGCTATATTGCAACTTCCCGCTTTGCCATGCGCTGGCCGACAGCGTCGCTGTGCCGTCGGCAATGGAAAATGCGAACCCCTGCATAATTTCATCACTGCCCGTTCCCGCCCCATAGTGATACCGCAAAATTCCCGTGTCATCGGGATAGCCGATGCCGACGAGCAGAAAAGTTCCTTTAGTTACCAGCGTTTCACACGTACCGCGCAACAGTTCGCTCTCATCGCGAGCACTTAGAATAAATTTTGATTCTTCCAGCATGGCATGATACAAACTGTTAAGCCGCTCGAGCGCAATTTTTCTGTCCTCCAGCCGCTCGAAGATATTGCGCCGTTCCAGTGCCCGCCCGATCAGCATGGCGCTGGTGGAAAGCAACTGCAGCATATCCTCATCAAAAAAATCTTCCCGGTGGCTGATAATGCCCAAAACGCCCCACGTTGTCTTATCTACGACAATGGGAATCGCTGCCCACGCCCTGATGTTCATTTTCCGAGCTTTGGTCTGAAACGCTGACGTCCGAGAATCATTGAGATAATGGTTGCTGACCTGCATTTTCCCTGTGCTTATGGCTTCACCAGAGAGCGTGCCGGCACCCACCTTTATCGCTGTGCTAAACGTTTGCATTAATTCCATAGCCTGTTTGCCCGCAGCATGATGATAGCGCACCAAACCGTCGGTATCAGGCGAGCCAATGCCTACGATATCAAAAAAACCAGTGGCAATAAGCCGCGCGCAAATGCTGTTTAGCAACCCGGGATGATCGGTCGCCTCTACCAGCAGTTGTTCCTGTTCCAGAAGCGCACGATAAATGCAATTCATGCGGTATAAAGCCGAAGGAAGCGGCTCGATAGTGGTCGTCGCTGCAAGATTGTCTGCCATCGTGAAACTCGTGTCTAATCTTATTGTAGTATCGGTAAGAAAGGTGCGGGAGAATCAGTAGATTGGTCCATTATGGGCACCAGAAAAAGTTCCTGCGGCTTTTCGCAGGTAAGTATAACATTCGGTAAGCCAGCCAGAAGAGTAAATATTCATATTTCTGTCAAATTAGTTGACGTTTCGGCGGGTCTCGGCGACAGTAAAGTGTTATGGGCTGTGAGGATTGTTAATGACCTTATTACCGCGTGAGGACGCTTATTTTATCCAACGTTTGTCTGACCTGGGGAGGCAGCTTCGCGGTGCCGCGATGGCCGCCCGCCGATCCCGTCATCCGCTTGGCAACCAGCCCCTGTCGCAGGTGGCCCGCGAAACTGCCGCCGACACTATTTATGAGTTGGACACCCATACCGAACCCGTGCTGGAAGAATTTTGCCAACAGTGGGGGCGGGAACTTCCCTTGGTCCTGATTGCCGAAGGTATTGTCGATGAACATGGTGTCGAAGGCGTGAAATGCTTCCCGCAGGGAACCCAACCGGCAAATGCGGCGTTTTGCCTGATTGTCGACCCCATTGATGGCACACGGGGGTTGATGTATGACAAACGCTCCGGCTGGTTCCTGGCGGGCGTTGCTGCCAATAACGGTCCCACCACACGAATATCTGATATTGCCGTCGCAGTTCAGGTGGAAATCCCCACCAGCAAACAAAATCAATCCGACGTGCTGTGGGCCGCGCGGGGCCGTGGCGCTGCGGCACAGCGGGAAGATTTGTTCTCCGGCCACACCACCCCGTTGACATTGCGCCCCAGCAGTGCCGCCGATCTGGCGCATGGATTCGGGTCTGTGGTGAGTTTTTTTCCCGGCACAAAAGTGCTCGCAGCTGAATTAATGGAAGCCATTTCCCTGCATTGCGGCGGGGGCATTGACCCGGGCAGGCCGCTGGTATTTGATGATCAATATATCTCCACCGGTGGCCAACTGTATGAGGTCATGATCGGCCATGACCGGTTTGTGGCCGACGTGCGTCCCTATTTTTACCGCATGACACAGCAACCTGGGCTGTGCGCCCACGCCTATGATTTATGCGCCATCCTGATAGCGCAGGAAGCCGGTGTGGCAGTGTCAAACGCCTTGGGCCAACCGGTGGATGGGGTCCTGGATGTTATTACCCCGGTAGCGTGGGCCGCGTATGCTAATATGGATCTGCGCAGCCGCATTGAACCGGTGATTGCTAAGTTTTTTGCAGACCATGGCGTATCGCCAGACTGATAACGGGAGCTTCTATGAAAGTTGTTATTATTACCGGTGGCGGCAGCGGCATTGGCGCAGCTACCGCACAAAAACTTCTGGCCCGCGGCGACTGTGTGTTAATCGCCGGGCGTGATGGCGCAAAATTAAACGCCTTGGCCAGCGCACACACAGCGTCGCCAGGAGACATTTCCTGCTGCCCGGCGGATGTCAGTAAACCGGAAGATGCCATGCGGATTATCAACAGTGCCTTGCAATGGAAGGGACGCATCGACGCAGTTATCAATGGTGCGGGTGTAGCTCCCATGCTGCCAACCTGTGACCTGACCCCTGAACAATGGCGCGAAATCATCGATACCAATTTGTCCTCGGTATTTTATATGACCCGGGCGATCTGGCCCGTATTTCGGAAACAGTTTGCCGCATTAAAAGAAAGCGGAAAGCCCCCGGAAGAAGCCGGTGTCATTATCAACATATCATCCCAGGCAGCGCGGGATCCGTTTGCCGGTTTGGGAGCCTACGGTGCGGCCAAAGCAGGCGTTAATTTATTAACCCAAGCCACTGCGCGGGAAGGCCGGGAGATCGGCGTACGCGTGATTGCTATCGCCCCGGGCGCAGTGGATACGCTCATGTTTCATTCCTTGCCCATTGCGTCAAAGGTTCCGGCGCGGGATATTCTCAATCCAACTTCTGTCGCGGATACGATCGTTGCCGCCATCGACGGGGCCTTGCGGCACGCCAGCGGAGAGACCCTATACATTCGTCGCAATGGTTTTCCGGATTAGTTCCATGAAGTTCTACCTCATCCGGAAGCGCATTGCCCAAGACGCCGGCGAAAATTTTCAAACGGCTAGCGGCCTCTGACGCGCGCGGGCGTTATCAGGCAGATGGCCCGATAGCATATAAACCTGAACTTCGATTACAATTCGCAGCTATGAAACGCTTCTATTCTATCGTGCTGAAATTGCTTCCGGTAATTGCACTGGCAGGGCCTCTGCTGGCGGTGTTGACCGTGGCGCATGGGCGGGCGGGCGGCGGTGAGGGTTTTGGCGGCGGCGGTGGCTTTGGCGGTGGTGATAACGGCGGCGGCGGTGGCGGTGGCGGCGGTGGGGGAGTCATTATCTGGTGGATCGTTGAATATCTGGTGCTGGAGCATCCAATTGTAGGGATACCCGTCCTGATTGTGGCGGGAGTTTTGTATTATAAAACGCACAGTTCCGTTGCTGGCTATGTCCGCGATCAACGCACGCAGGCCGGCCTGACAGCGGTGGATGAAAACGCCGAAGCACAAGCGGTGCAGGCGCTGCAGCAATCCGATCCAGCTTTTGATCTGCAGGCGTTCTATGGCCGTGTCAATACAGCTTTTCTGAAAATTCAGGATGCCTGGTGCGCCCAGAATCTCCAGACCATCCGCCCTTTTATTTCAGACGGAACCCATGAACGCTTCGGTCTGCAATTTGCTGAACAGAAACTGGATTCTCTACGCGACAGAATGAAAGACATCACGGTACAGGAAGTACAGATGGTGCAATTGATACATGACAATGTATTTGATTCCGCAACCGTCCGCATTACCGCTTCGGCGGTGGATCAAACGCTTTCCACGCAGACCGGTGCCGTTGTGTCTGGCTCCGGTGATGCGGAAGTATTTACCGAATATTGGACTTTTCTCCGCCGGCGCGGTGCCAAAACCCCCAATGGCGTGGGCCTCATTGAAGGCAACTGTCCCAATTGCGGCGCGGCCATTGCACTTAATGCCTCCGCCCAATGCCAAGCCTGCCACGCGCTGTTGCGCAGCGGCCAGTATGATTGGGTGCTGGCAGAAATAACCCAGGATTCCCAATGGCAATCGGAAACATCACACAATACGCCAGGCGTGTCAGACTTGCAGACTCGTGATCCAAATTTCACACTCGCCGGTCTGGAAGACCGCGTATCAGTGATTTTCTGGCGCAAAGTCATGGCAGATCGGCTGGGCCAGGTTGCCCCGCTGCAGACGGTTTCCGCTCCGTCATTTGCGCAACGCTACGGACCTCTTTTAGCGGCCCAACCCAACGGCGTGCGGGCGTTCTGGGGTGATTGCGCCGTCGGTGCGGTGCAGACCATGGGAATAATTGCTGGTTCGCCGATGGATCGGGCCTTGGTGGAAGTGCGATGGTCCAGCCGCCGGTATCAGACCGGCGCATCGGGCAAAGCGCAAAAAACGCCTCAAAGCAATATGGCCCAGCATGTGATGGTTCTGGAGCGCCAAGCGGGCGTAAAGACCGATCCGGATAAAGGCATTTCATCCGCCCATTGCCCCAACTGCGGCGCCCCTGTCGCGGATGATACAGCAAATGCCTGTAGCTTTTGCGGCACTGTGCTCAACGATGGCTCAAATAACTGGGTACTTCTGGATATGCTGCCGGTAAACGGGCAGGCGTCACAGGATTTGCTTCTGGAACTGGCGCAGAAAAATGCGATGATCACCGACCCGGCGCAAACGCGCCAGCAGGTAGCCGCGATGCTCAATGTGCCACCGCCCCCGCCCAGTGGCCTGCTGGCCTGGATGGTCAAATGTATGGTGGATAACGGGAATATTGACGGCGGTGAAGAGCGGATGTTGCGACATACCGCCGACCGCCGCGGCGTAACCGATGAGCAATTGCACCGCATGATGGATTCTGCCAAACGCGGCGAATTGCAGATTACGGAACCCAAAACTCCCGATGAGATTCACCGCTGGCTTGGCACGATGGTAGCCGCCGCAGTAGCCGATGGCGAAATAACCCCTACCGAACAGCAACTGATCGCCACCGTCGGACAAAAGTACGGCTTAGGCGCGTATGACATCAAACTGCTGATCCGCCAGCAGCAAGAACAACTCTACGCTACGGCCCGGCAAGCCCTGACCGACCGCCGCCAACGCGCGGCGGCCAACAATTAGGAACCGGAGTTTTACAAGCCTAGAGGAGTAGAAGGCGGAGCAGAAACTTTTGAAGCGCATCGCTTTGGCAACATGCGGGGCGGTATTTCCCATGCCAAGCCGTGTTGCCGCGTGGTTGAGGAGTCGAAAAAGACGCGCCGCTTCATGACGAAATGGCGCGTCTGAAAACAAAGTGTATTAAGTAAAGCATTCTTGCCTAAATTCCCGATGGACGATGCCCCTGCGCGGGATTAAATGAACCGCGATTGCCCGAAACACGTCCGGAGTCACGCACACTCTGTTGAGTTCCAGAACGGGGCGATTGCCTTTCTATAAACGGTTCTTTTTCCCCGGCCTCTTCCCGTTCGTCCACGGTACCTTTTTGCTGGTCGCCCTGGCTCTGTGGGCCACTGTGATGCCCCTGGTTAACCGACTTGGCTTTTGACTGTGACATGAGATCACCTCAATAAAAATTACCCGCAGTGATCACCGTTGGGAACGTCCCAAGCCGGGCCGTGGTGCGACTTTTTTACCGGAGTCGCACGGACACGTCTTTTTTCGGCGGTCACCGCGCTAACAAAGTGTTATGCAATGACCGTGCCAGCGCACATATTTATTTGGGCGTGGGCTATCCGTGATTCAATGCCATCGGAGCATGCAGGCGGTGCAAGGTGTCCGGCCAAGATGTCCTCCGCGCGCCATTTTTTTTTCCGAATTGGCACCGGCTTCAAACACCGCCCCCGGGCGTGGCCACGGCGCACTGCCGGACCCAGCGGAAGTGCACTATGCCGATCCCGGGCGGAATAATACCAGTTCGGGTGATCGCTGCTCGGAAAGTTTGCGCTGCAGCGTCCGCACGCTTATACCGATGGCGTGCGCAGCTTGTGTGCGGTTGTTGGAATAACGCGCCATCGCGGATTTAATAGCCTGCTGTTCAAGCTGGGCCAGCGTCAACAGCGGCTGGGTGTTGCCGACAGGATTCGTGGCATTCACGGGATTCGGCACCGCTGGTGCTGCGTATGCTTTGCTGATCTCCGCGGGCAGATCTCCAATAAAGAGGGAAGTTTTAGCCTCATCCGCCAGAACCATAGCACGCTCGATGACGTTCAGAAGTTCCCGGACATTTCCGGGCCACTGGTACCGTTGCAGGGCTTCCAAGGCAGGCACGTCAATAGAGTCGATGAAGCATTGATTTTGCGCGTTCACCCGTTCGATAAAAGCCCGCACCAGCAGCGGAATGTCCTCCGCACGCTCCCGCAGCGGCGGCATGCAAAGGGTGATGATATTGAGGCGATAGTACAAATCTTCCCGGAATTTGCCCTTGGCCACCATCGCCGGCAGATTCCGGCTCGTGGCCACCACCACGCGCGTATCGACTTTAATATCACGATGGCCGCCCAGCGGGGTCACAATGCGGTTTTCCAGAACCCGTAGCAACTTGGCTTGCAGCGGCAGTGAACAATCGCCGATTTCATCAATAAACAAGGTGCCCCCGCTGGCGGCTTCGAAACGGCCCACACGCGTGCCAGCGGCACCGGTAAATGCACCTTTTTCATAGCCAAATAATTCGCTTTCGATCAGGGATTCAGGCATGGCCGCACAGTTCAGGGCGATAAACGGTCCGCCTTTGCGCGGAGAATTTCGGTGAATGGCCTGGGCCGCAAGGTCTTTGCCGGTTCCGGATTCGCCCAGAATCAGCACGGTGCTGAAGGCCTGGCTGGATCGGGCAATCAAACTGAAAACCTCCATCATCGCTGGCGAGTGACCGATCATGCCGTCCGGGGAGCCATCCAATTCCTGCACGTCGTTGGCGTTTGCATTCCGCTGGCAGGCCTGAACCACTCCCATGAGTCGCGAGAGCATGACTTTGGCCTCCTCAAGATTATGCAGGCCGGGATGTTCACCGATCCCCAGGGTTGCAACCAGCGAGGCGGCGGATTGCGTTTCATGAATTAGGGGTAGCGGCGTTTCGGGAAAATAAGTTTTCCAATGGGTGATAAGATCCATGCGTGAAATCTCGTCCGAGATCACCCCGGCAACGACGCAGTCGATCCCCGCATGCACAAACCTTAACGCAGTGTCTGTTGAATCCGCAATTTTAACATTGTAGCCCGCGTCCATCAGCAGGCGTGCCAGCGCCGTGCGATGTGCTAAATCATCTTCAATAACAAGAATGTCGAATTGGGCAGACGTCTTCATGCCAGTAGCTCCCGAAATATCCGCGAAAGCCTGCCCCTCCCAATAGCTTGACGGACGTTCCCGTTCCCGGTGTGTGATGCCTCTGGGGCACCCGATTCGGTAGAACTTAACTAACTTGAACTTACACTATAGACTTTAGTATGCCCCGACACAAACGAGCGTCAGATTTGAGTGCGTCAGATTTATGTGCTGGTTAGCGATGAGGATCCGGCCTGTCCCCCCGTTTGTCCCCCCGTTCTTTCCCGATGCATCGTTAAGCATTATAATAAAGCGTTTATACGGCAACGTGGATTTGCTGTGGTTTCGGGCTGTAACGGCCCGCAGGAGTATAATGATGATTTCCCGGCGGAAAACCCGACAGGTAATGGTTGGAAATGTTCCCATCGGCGGCGATGCCCCGGTGGTGGTGCAGTCCATGACCAGTGGCTATACCCATGATATTGATAACTGCGTCCGCGAGATCAACAAGCTCGCGGCCGCCGGAGCGGACATTGTCCGCGTGGCCGTGCCGGAGCGCAAAGACACGGAAGCTTTAAAAGAAATTATGAAACAGGTGCATGTGCCGATCGTGGCCGATGTGCACTTTCATTTTCAGCGGGCCTTGGAAGCCATTGAAGCGGGCGTCAGCAAAATTCGCCTCAATCCGGGCAACATCAATGATCGCCAGCAGGTCGAACGCGTCATTGATGCCTGCAAAGAGCGTCACTTGCCGATTCGCGTTGGAGTCAATGAAGGCTCTATTGTGGAACGAAAAGACAAACAAAAACGCATGCGCGAACTCGGCGGCGTATTTAGTGATAACCGTCATGGCCACATTCTGGCGATCATGATCACCAAACTGGAAGAATATCTCGACATATTCTATGAACGCAATTTTTATGACATTGTTATTTCCGCCAAATCCATCGACCCGCTTTTAGTCATGGATGCCTACCGCGAAATTTCCAAACGCTTTGATCATCCCCTGCATCTGGGCGTTACCCATGCCGGCCCCAAGGAAACCGGCACCATCCGCAGCGTCGTGCCGCTGGGAACTCTGTTGGCCGGCGGCATTGGTGATACCATCCGTATCAGCTATGCCAATGATCCGATCTATGAAGTACAAGATGGCTTGGAATTGCTGTATGTTCTGGGCCTGCGGCAACGCAAAGGTGCAGAACTGATCGCGTGCCCCACCTGCGGGCGAATTCAGGTGGATCTTTTCACGCTGGTGCAGCACGTCAACCGCAAGCTCAAAGAAGAAATTACCGTACCCATTAAAGTCGCGGTAATGGGGTGCGTGGTCAACGGCCCCGGCGAATGCGAAGGTGCCGACGTAGCCATATTTGCCGGTGATAAGCGCGGCATTATTTATGTGCAGGGTGAAAAAGTCGCCAACGTGCCGGAAGAAAATATTCTCGATGCCCTGCTGGAAGAATGTAAAAAATTCCAGGCCAAAGTGCTGCGGGGCGAAGCGAAACTCGGTGAGAAAGTGGTTGATATTCTGCCCCCGGATCCCATTGGCGAACTGGGCTCCGGCTATGCCAAAATCTTGGCATCCAAAGCCGAAAGCGACAGGGCGTTGCCGATATTAAATCAATAAATACCAACGCATGACGCTTGCCGCGCTAGGATAGGGGCATAGGCCCGTTAGTAAGGCCGGCCCGATTACCGGTAAAAAAAATTGCAGCTTGTGGATGACGTAAATGTTTGATCAGCTCTCTGAAAAATTTTCCACCATGTTCCGGAATTTATCCGGTCGTGGACGCATCACTGAAAGCAATGTTCGCCAATCCATGGACATGGTGCGTACCGCGCTATTGGAAGCGGACGTTCAATTTACGGTTGTTGAGGAATTCATCAACCGTGTGCTGCAAAAGGCCATTGGCACGGAAGTGCTTAATTCTGTCGAGCCCGGCCAGCAGATGGTCAAAATTGTCTTCGACGAACTGGTCGCTTTGATGGGACCGGTGGATACGCGGATCATGCTGGTTGACCCGCCGCCCACGATCATCATGATGTGCGGTTTGCAGGGTTCCGGCAAAACCACGACCTGCGGCAAACTTGGGTTGTATTTAAAAGGCAAGGGGAAAAATCCGCTGCTGGTCGCCGCGGACACGCAGCGCCCTGCGGCCATGGAACAGTTGGCCACGCTGGGGCAGCAGACGGATATTGCGGTATATCGTGAAGACCCCGGTGCCAATCCCGTGGCGATTTGTCGCCGCTCCATTGATTTCGCACGGCAAAATGGCCGCGATGTGGTCATTCTCGATACCGCCGGCCGCCTGCATATTGACGATCAACTCATGGCGGAATTGCAGCAGATCGGGCAGGTTGTCAAACCGCACCAGGTATTTCTGGTGGTCGATGCCATGGTCGGGCAGGACGCCGTCAATTCGGCCAAAGTATTTAACGAAAAGCTGGAACTTGATGGCATTATCCTTACCAAGTTTGATTCTGACACCCGCGGTGGGGCAGCGATTTCGGTTAAAGCTGTTACGGGCAAACCGATTAAATTCCTTGGCGTCGGCGAGAAACTCCAGGCCCTGGAGGAATTTCATCCTGACCGCATCGCCCAGCGCATTTTGGGTATGGGCGATATTTTAACGCTCGTCGAAAAAGCCCAGATGCATGTCGATGAAGCCAAAGCCGCGGAAATGCAGGATAAACTCGCCAAGGACACCTTCACCCTGGATGATTTTCTGGATCAGATGCGGTCCATACGGAAAATGGGGCCGCTGAAACAACTTCTGGGAATGCTGCCCGGCATCGGTGGCGCTTTGAAAGATGTGGAGTTGCCGGAAGAGGAACTCAACCGCGTGGAAGCCATTATTCAAAGTATGACCGCCAAAGAGCGTCAGGCACCGGATCACGTGGATGCCTCCCGTCGCCGCCGCATCTCCCGCGGCTCAGGCACTATGCCCGATGAAGTATCCCGCTTAATCAAGAGCTTTTCGCAGGCCCGCGATATGTTCAAAAAGATGAACAACATGTCCTTAAAAGGCCGGTATAAAGCGATGAAGGATCTGCAGGATATCAGCCCCGGCACGCTGGCGTCGGGAAATATGGGCAGCCTGGTGCGGGCGCTTCCATCGCGCCTGTCGCCGGAGCAGAAGCGTCGTGCCCGTGAAAAACGCCGCCGCGGAAAATAAACGATTTGTGGAGACGCCATGCCTGCCAGTCTGAAATCGTTAGCGGGAAAATTCATTGTCTTTGACGGTCTGGACGGCTGTGGAAAAACCACGCAGATGGACCGCCTTGAAAAAAAACTCGCCCAGCAAAATGTCCCCGCCGTGCGGGTACGTGAACCGGGCAGCACGCCGGTGGGGGAGCACATTCGGGAGCTGCTGCTGACCAGCCGCGGGGAAGGCCTGCACATCCGCGCGGAAATGCTTTTGTATATGGCCAGCCGAGCGCAGTTGGTCTATGAGGAAATCCGGCCTGCGTTATGCAAAGGTATTGCCGTCCTGGCGGACCGTTACACCAGCAGCACGCTGGCTTATCAGGGCTTTGCCGGCGGAATCCCTGAACAGAGCATTTTAGATGTCGCCCGTGCCGCCACGGAAAATCTCTGGCCGGACCTGACCATTATTTTAGATCTGCCGCTGGAAGTCGCCGTTAAACGCATCCATAGCGGAGCCAAGCGCGGTCCTGAACAAATGGGATTATTTCAGGATCGCATTGAAAACCGGGTTGCCGAATTTCATCAAAAAGTCCGTGACGGCTTCCTGCATCAGTCCCAAACCTTCCCTGACCGCTATCGCGTAATCAGCGCCAAAGGTACCCGGGAAGATATGGAAGCAAAAATCGAAGACGCGCTGGTAACCTTCTTCACCGACGGCCGTTAGGACAAGGATCCCGAACACGGCACCCTTCCGTTTAGCGGGCGAGGCTGCCTCGCCGTGGCACATGGGCCGGAGCCCGGAAAATTCCAGATTCCACACTCCATGCCATAATCCGGCTTTCCTGTACTTTACCAGGATACCCTTAAAGGGTAATATATAGCAATGGAAAAAGAGAAATAATGATGAAAACCTCTTGTGTATCTTGTAAATCTGACAAGGCGATGACGCGATTTCATGACCAGACACATTCGGTGGAATATGACGGCATCCGTGTGGCCGTGAAGGGACTTGCGGGCTGGCGTTGCGCGCAATGCGGTGAGATTGTGTTTGACGCCCCCAGCGCGCAACGTTACGCCGCCGCGGGGGACGAGTTGGTATTGCGGGCGCGAAAAAAGCAGAGCCGCGAACTGCGGCGGATTCGGCACAAGTTGCATCTGACCCAAGCCCAGGCCGCACGGCTCACAGGGGGCGGCCACAATGCTTTTTCACGCTACGAGCGCGGCCAGGCCGTTCCTTTGCCAGCGACCACAAACCTGTTTAAGTTATTGGATCGGCACCCGGATTTGATTAAAGAGCTGGCCTGATCGCTCTCGCCCGCGAAAGCCAAGGGCCGGAGCAGTGACGGGACGATATTTCAATGAATGGTATGCAAAAATAAAGAGTCCGAACACGGCACCCTTCTGTTTAGCGGGCGAGGCTGCCTCGCCGTGGCACAGGGGACGGAGTCCGGAAAATTCCAGATTCCAGATTCCTTGAAGGCGCCTTGCTCCCAAATATCGCCAGCCCCTCCTGCAGATTGGCAAAAATTTGGATAAATCGGTATAAAAGCGGTTTGTAGCCGCGCTCAATGATGAATGTCGTGGCGGATTTTGGAGCGGTGCTTGGCTTCCTCAACTGAAGATAATGGCTCAGGGGCGATAAGTTATTTCGCGCTGGTGGCAGGGTGGATTGTCCCCGGGCTGGGCCATTGGATGGTGGGACGCAGAAAGCACGCCAAGATTTTTGCTCTGGGTATTCATGGCTTATTCTTTCTGGGTCTGCTGCTGGGCGGTTTGCCGGCGCTGAATCGTCCGCGCCAACAGTTATGGGATTATGCCCAGTATATGACCGGTTGGCCCGCTATCGTGGGGGATATGGTCAAGCCCCATTATTACCCGCCGAAATCGCATCACCCGCCCGGTTTTGCACCGCTGATTCAGGAAGTGGCCACCGCCTACTGCGGTTTGGCAGGCATGTTGAATCTGCTGGTACTGGTGGATTTATTTTTGCGCATCAGTGATCCGGCTCCGCAAACGCCGCTCCCCGGTAAGCCGGCGGAGGGTCAACTATGACAACCGCTTTGCCATTGGCCTGGATTCCATTTATAAACCCGCTTTATTCTCAGGTTCCCCACCTGACCGCCATTTGGCTGCTGCTGATTATTCCTCTGGTGGTCGCCATTTCAGTGGTGTACCAAACGGTGCGGCGAAATGATCTGGCAGGTTTGGCTCTGGGCACGTTGTGGTTTTCCATCAAAGTATTGCTTTTCATGGCCCTGATCGCGGTAGTTATCCAACTTGTTTTCTTTTTCAGCATTCATTACCTCGCCGGCCCATTAAATTAGCCGCCATCATCGGAAAGGATCGGCCAGCACCATGTCGATTAACATTTTATGCCTCGGTGATATTATTGGCCGGCCGGGCCGCCAAGTGATCATGGAACTGCTGCCGGACTTCATCAAATCCCGCAACGTGGACATGGTCGTCGCCAATGCCGAAAATTCCGCGGGGGGGTCAGGCCTTACCCCAGCAATTTTTGATAAACTTCTGGCCGCGGGCGTCAACGTATGCACCATGGGAGATCACACCTACCGCCGGCGCGAAGTTATTAAATTATTGGAGACATCCAGTCAGTTGATTCGGCCCGGAAATTTCCCCAGGGAAAGTATCGGCAAAGGCTGGACGCTGGCTAAAACCACCAGCGGCGTGAGCGTGGCAGTTTTGCAGGTCATGGGGCGCGTCTACATGGATCCCATTGACAGCCCGTATCCGGTTATTGACCGCATGTTGGAAGAAATCCCGCGCGATGTACTGGTACGCGTGGTGGATTTTCATGCTGAAGCCAGCAGCGAAAAAGTGGGCATGGGCTGGTATCTCGATGGCCGGGTCTCCATTTGCTTTGGCACCCATACCCACACGCCCACCGCCGACGCCCGCGTGCTGCCCGGGGGAACCGCTTTTATTTCCGATGTCGGAATGACCGGCCCCTATGCCAGCGTGCTGGGCCGCCGCACAGAGCGCGTGCTGAAGTTTTTTACCACCGGTATGCCGCAGATGTTTGACGTGGCCACCGGCGATCCGCGTATGAGCGGTATTCTGGCCGCGATTGATGAAAAAACCGGCAAAGCCCTTTCCATTCAACGCGTGGAACTCCACGGCACCGAACAAACCACCGCCTACGACGCCGACGACAACCGCCCCGGCTACCGCAAAGCAGAGTATTAGAAAAAACGGGCACGAATCTCCGCCCGTTTGTCAGTAGACGTGCCAACAATCCGCCAGGGCGGCTCCTACCGCGACGCCTGAGAAACCACCCCATTAAATTAAACGGCATTTCCGCGTCACCCAAGTGCGCTGGCGAATTTTATCCCTTACGGGCCAGGAGCCTGTCCGCTTAATCGCCGGGCTACGACGGTGTGAAGTTTGGCTTCTCGGGGAGCATCGCGCCATAGAGCACCGTGGCGATAACCCGGTGGCCAATTGGCGGCACTGAACCAGCCACCGGACCCGCCATCCGGTGCCAAGGCAACGCGGGGGCGGTTGGGTGCAAAACCCGGTATTCGCCGATCGCGGAATCCATTAAGCCCGTGAGGGGTTTACAAGATGTTTTCTGGTTTGTAAAGCCCGATTTTCTATTTTTTTGCTTCATAGTGTTACTCCATAAGAAGCTGACGTTTTTAAGTCGCTGTCGCGGTGGCCTTCGTGGCCGGGGCGGGGGCCATCAT
>JAJZDN010000158.1:0-1097 GCA_021805985.1 Planctomycetota bacterium
CATCCCAGGGGAATGTGGCCAAGCCGCCGCTGATGCTTAATTTTCCGGAAATGGGTCCGCCTTCGGCATTCCACGGATGTTCGGCCACGGCTTTGCGGAATCGCTGGGCAATATTTAGCACGGTCCGCGGATGTTGTGAATCCGGCTGCCGGGGGCCGCCTTCATCCCAGAATACCACGGCAAATTCATCTCCGCCCACGCGTGCCACCATATCCCGGTTGCGGGTGCAATGCCGCAGCAGACGGATAACCTCACGGATAATGGCATCGCCGGCGGCGTGGCCAAACTGATCGTTGTATTGCTTGAAATCGTCAATATCAAATAACAGAATCGTGACGCAGAAGCGGTCGCGTCGGGCGCGATCCAGCAGGTGCGGGACGTTTTCCATAAAGTACCGGCGGTTGTACGCACCGGATAATTCATCGGTATCCGCCAGACGACGGAGATTTTTGAAATTACGGTTCAGTACCAGCATGGCAGTCAGCCACGCCGCTGATTGTTGAAGCTGATCGGTAATCCGCGTGCTTTTGGCAGCACCTTCCAATATCAGCGTGCCAAAATGAACTCCTCGATGTTGCAATACGGCCGACGCTTTTTCCGCACCCACGGGAAAGAGTTGGGTCTGCTCGGAACCGGGCGGTTCAATTTTCAAATATCCCGGCCAGCGAAAATTGCTTTGCAATATTTCCAATGCGACGGTTTGAATGTCCCGATGTCCGGTTTGCATTTCCTGCGTCAGGGTGATCTGCGCCTGCATGGGAATTTTCAGCGTGGCGGCCGCAGTTGCTGCGGCGCTGGCTTGCTCCTGATCGGCTAAAATGTCCGCCAGTGGTTCGGTCGGGGCGGCGGCTTCCGGGGACTTATCCATCGGTGTTGGTGAGGCGACTTTATTGTTCCGCTGCACTGGTTTTACCGCGCGCGCAGGCGCGACATGCGGCACTGGCCGAAATATTTCAAACGCGGGCCGGGGAGGACTTCCTCCAGGCACCGACGGGTCCGTTGGGTTCAAACCAGACACTGCACACCTCTCTCTCGCAGGCTCTTGGACAAGACGTGGCCTTACGAGGCTGTTATCTTCAACCTCGGACGCCTCCTTG
>JAJZDN010000158.1:1107-5510 GCA_021805985.1 Planctomycetota bacterium
AAGACACCAGCCAACTCTAAGAGCCGGCTTTGGTGCCATTCACAAGAGCTTTCCGCCCTGAGCTCTACACGCGGCCCAGGCGACAAAAAACCCTTCCTTCGGCCATCCTCCGTTCACAGCGGCGAATCAGGATTCTTCCCGGTAAGGTCTTTTTGGCACGCCGTACCGGAATTCCACTGTCAACATACATACTCACTGTAAACTAAACCGGTTCACAACGCAAAACTTTTTCCAACATTTATACGTTTCCACTGCTTATCAGACTTTTGGCGCCTATAAAAACGGCACCGGCGGTAATGTTGGGCCTTCTTCCAACATTCCGCCGGTGTCTTGGGGAGGGAGCCTTCCGTTGTTGTTACTCGACGGTTGGCTGCCGAGGGTTGTTACTCTTGATGATCCTCCTTTTCAGAACCATAGGTATCCCCGACGACGCCGTCGGGCGTAATGAGAAATAATTTGTCGCTTAACGGGTTGGGGGATTTGGTGTAACGCACTTCAACTTGATGACGGAACCATTTGAGCGTTTCTTCATCATCACAGGAAAATGCCAGCAACACATCACGATCCGGAGCGGCCATGTAGAAGTTCTTTCCCAGGTGCGGCCGCAAATGCTTCTGTACCAGTGGCAGCATCATCCGGGCGGCGTTGAGCGGATGGTCAATGGGGAAACTGAAAAGCGTATAGTTATCGCAGCGGCCCCCGGTCATATTGAGTTCACGCGTATCGCGAAGAATATTGCCCATGGCATGTTCGTGCAGCGTCTCCTGATCTATCCCCCACAGGCGGCAATCTTCCATGCTTACCAGGGTAGTGCGTGATTTAACCTGGTAACCAATAATTAAATCATTGACCCATTCTTCAAGCATGATCGACGCCGGAAGCTTGGCCGCCAAAGTGCGCGGCAAAAGAACCGGAAATAGGTCGCTGCGGACCAGCGACCAGGCGTCATCGGTCTGCGGACTATCTTGTTCCGAATCCTGCACCATTAATTCGTCAAAAAAACGTTTGACATTTTCCGCCAGGTGTTCCGGTTGCTCCATAAAGGTGTGATGCAGCGGCGAAACGCGAATGCGCATTCCCCCCACGCTGATCGTTTCATCATCCACCGGTGCCACCGGCGTAGCGGGCGTAATATCTTTCGCGAGATCCACCACCGCCTGGATAAACGGACTTTTAAGTGTGTCACGCACACCCACACGCACCGCCGCGATGATGCCGTCTTCCACCGGTTTAAGGAAATTCACCGCCTCATACGATCCGCGGCAGGAGGCAAAGATCACATCCTGTCCATGAAAAACGGCCCAGAATCGCGTGCCCGTTGCGGCCTGTTTCTTCATGAATTTTTGTGCCAGCGCCGAAACCATTCCCTTGCAATCCGCACCTTGGGCGGTGCAGGTCACATGGTGCATGCCCAGCACCAGTTTGGGCGATTCAGTGATACGCATATTTTTATAGCGTCCCAGCCACTGTTTGAATCGCGCCAACGCCTGACGCGGATTCACCGGTGCCAACAATGGGGTATTTTGTCCGCCGGAGCGATCAGATCCCTCTGCCTGATCGCTGCCGGCGGTCATTTGCAATTCCATTTGAATGCTCTCTGCCGGATCGTGAATCAGCAGATGGCCGTCATCACGTTGCACGGCGGTAAAATCATTGGGAATTTCCACCGCGTAGCCGTCACCGGAAACTGTCTTCCAACCTCTCATGGGAAAACCTCCAAAGAGCCGCGGATAAGGCGGGAAAGTTCCTCACTCTGGAGCTACAACGCCAGACCATGAAGAAGCCGCCCCGCGGCAGGATTAAATTTTTCAACTCTACGTTCTTCGATGCGGTTCTGTGATATGGCAAAACCGCCGAAACCAAAATGTTAATACTTCTATCGAACCGCACAGGCCCAAACGTTAAAACAAATATCATCGAAAATTCTTCTGGGACGTGCGCGGTTGTTGGTGTGTTTGCCGCGATCAGAAAAGCGCTCGGAGAGACGGTTAAAATCGCTTATGATGACAACGCCTGTAACGGAGATGCCGGTAATGAGCGGTGGATTATTTGACGAGCCCTTGTATGAGACGCCTGATAAAGCCCGCGGCAAACGCGGCGGTGCCGGTAAAAGCCGCGAACGCGTCGAAGCGCCCGCGGATATCAAGCCTCCTGTGCGTCAGGACGCTTCGGATAACGCTCCATCCACGGATGGCAGCCGGGCAGCGGCTGAGGTTGATCATGCGGCGATTCCGATAAATTCCCGGCAAAGCAATGATTCGGCACACTTCGCCGGACCGGAGCCGGTAAGATCAGTCAGTGAAATCAACGGGCTTATCGGGCGTGTGCTTCAGTCGCAATTGCCGGCGGTGTTGCGCGTGCGCGGAGAAATTTCAAATTTTAATGTATACAGCAAGGGACACGCCTTTTTCAAACTTAAAGATCAGCGGTCAGAGTTACCTTGCATGATGTGGCGTAATGATCTGGAAAAGCTGCGATTTTCTCCGGCGGACGGCCTGGAGGTCATCGCGGAGGGGGAAGTGAAACTGTACGAAGCGCAGGGCCGATTGCAGTTATATGTTCATTCCATGATTCCGCAGGGGGCGGGAGAATTGGAACTGGCATTTCGCCAATTGTGTGACAAACTGCGCGCGGAAGGCTTGTTTGACGCCGCCCGCAAGCGGCCTATTCCCCCGGTTCCGATGCATATTGTAGTTATCACCAGTGCGACGGGCGATGTATTTCATGATGTGTTAATCACCGTCTGCAAGCGTTTTGCCAATATTCATATTATGTTGTTCCCGGTTCAAGTGCAGGGGGCACCGGCGGCAACGGATATTGTGCGCGCCATTGAATTAATCAATGCGCATGCGGTGGCGATTGGCGGGGTGGATTTAATTCTGCTGGTGCGCGGTGGCGGTTCGCTGGAAGATTTATGGGCCTTTAATGAGGAAGCAGTCGCCCGGGCGATTGTAAAAAGTTCCATTCCCATTGCCACGGGCATTGGCCACGAGCCGGATATTACCATTGCGGACCTTGTGGCGGATTTGCGCGGCCCCACGCCCACGGGGGTGGCGGCGCTGGTGGTTCCGGAAAAGCGGACCCTGACGAAGTCGGTGGTGGCGCTGGAGGATATGTTGCTGCGTGAATTAACCGCGCGCTGCCGGGATAGTCAACATGTTTTGGATTCACGGCAAGCGGTCTTAACGGAAGAGATTTTCCGCATAATGCGAAGCGCGTCGCGAAAAACCGACAGTGCGGGTCGGCAGATTGCGGCCATAGAGCCACGACACGCCATTGCGCAGGGCTGGCGGCGGCTGGAAAATGCGACGCAACAATTGCGGCAGCGCGGTACGGAATTTACCCGCCAGGGTCGCGATCGCTTGGCGGAAAACGTAGCCGATTTGCAGCGACTGGGCCCGCAGAGCCGGCTCGCCAAATGTCAGGCCGTTTTATCAGGTTTAAATGCACAACTCGCTTCGGCCATGCGCCATAAGCGGCAATTCAGTGGGCAACGCCTGGCGGATTTGGAAAAACAGTTGAAGCTGGCCGGCCCGTTACAGGTGTTGAACCGCGGCTTTACCATCACCACGGATCAGCGCGGCCGGATCGTAAAAAGTGCCGGACAGGTTCAACCGGGGGAACAGGTCGCCACGCGCACCGCCGACGGCACGTTCGGTTCGATCGTCGTGGACGGAACTTGACGGAATCTCATCACGCCCGGTATGCTGCCCCTGCGAACGGATCTTTTTCTCGTATGTGAGGTGCCCCATGCAATGTCCAATGTGCCATCAAGCCCTGCGCGGCCTTGATTATCAGGGAGTTCACATCGAAACCTGTCCCGCCTGCGGAGGCGACTGGCTGGATGCTGGTGAACTAAGCAACATTGTCGAGGCTCGCCAGACCCGTTTTACAGAACAGGAATGTGTGGCTGTGGCTCAGGCGGCGACGATCAAGGGTGTCAAACTGACCACGCTCGACCGGCATTTAATATGCCCCAAGTGCGGCGGCACGACCCACCCGATGAACTATGGCGATGACAGCGGGCTGATCATTGACCAATGCGCCCAGTGCAGCGGTGTCTGGGTTCCGCGCGGGGAACTCGACAAAATCGACGAATTGGTGCATGGATGGGATGATGAGTTGCCCGATGATCTGGCGAAATATGGCCCCCGACTTCGACAAGTCGCCGCCGAGGTCAATCAGGATGAGACCGTTCACATTACCCATATCCGCCTGATCGACAGCCTGATCAACCACATCCTGGATTTCTTCGGCGACTGAACGCGGAATTCTTCTTGCGTTGCTTCAACATGGTAAAAAAAGCTTGCATTCTGTGAGCTTATTACGTATCGCTGTATTATCCGCTTTTACGAATATATAAAAAATAAAATTTCCCTTGACATGTCCTTCGGAATGTATAT
>JAJZDN010000159.1 GCA_021805985.1 Planctomycetota bacterium
ATCCACAAAACTACCGACAGTTCAAATGCTGCCACCCAACGGGAGAAATACGGTGGCAGCGGTTAATGCTTCGTCTGCGGTCGGTAAATTCAGGTTATTACCGAGGGTGGCGGCCCGGTGCAACATATCGACACCACCATCGCTGAAGAGCACTTCAATATCGGGATTCCCCGACAAGCCCTGACATCGCTTTCGCACAACGTCCTCGGCACCTTTGAACGCGTTTATAACAACACAAGTGTCGGCGTGCACTCGCTCCACATTCACGCTCCCCGTTCACGACCTTGGCGTAGTTCTTCCAGAATTTCCGCGTTTGATCTCGGTTTCAGGCCGGCATCCACCGCCCGTTGTTGAATAGCTTTCAATCGTCTGCCAAGATTTGATTGCGGCTGACCATCCCACGCATCGGACGAGTTCCAATCCGGATTTGTGGCTCGATCGGCAGTTTCCGAACCGCCGGTCTCCTCCGCCCCGGTATCCCGGCGGAGGGTGCTGCGGAACGGAGACAGCGTGTACTGCACTTCAAGGCCTGCGGAATACCCCTGCGAATACAGGGCGCTGAGTGTATAGCTGGTGGGAATATTCATAAGCGACATAGCTAATCCTCGTAAACCGGATCCATAGATTGTATTGTATCCGGTTTGAGAAGCGAGAAAAATAAACGATGGCAAATTACCTTCGCCTGATCCAAGCGCTCCTCAAAGCATTTCCATGGATCGGGCAGCGAGGCCGCATCATCGGTGATCAGCACATCGGTGATCAACCCCGTGGATGCATGTGCTTCACCAGCCGCCACCTGCGCCGGATTAAGAATCTGAATTAGTCGTTGGAAGCCCTGGGAGCAAGCGGGTAACTGCAGGTGAAGCTCTCCGGATTCCGGCACCAGGCCACCGATCTGAATATTGATGGCCAGGAGCTTGAGCGTTTCCTTCGTTGGGCCGGGGAAAAAATCAATATAGCGGATGGAAAATCCCAGCGGTTGTGGGATAATCCCGGTGTCTTTTATCCACGCCGCGAGTTCTAAAATCCGCGCCTTGAAGTTGCTCCAGCCGGGATAGGGGCGCACCACACTAAGCGCCACGACATCATCGCCGGTAAGTATGGTGTAGCCTTCCCCTCGCAAGGCGTGTGTGGCACCGTGCCGCAACTGCTCCTGGGTATTACGTAGTGCAGCCGGTACCGATGCCAGAGGCAATAACTCCAACCTCGCAGCTCGGCCTGTGGCTCGCAACTTCTCAAGCGATGTCCCCAGCAAGGCCGCTCCGATGGCGGGATCGCCCGCAAAGCGCAATTCCCATGCGGCCTCAAGCAGCGGATCTTTTTTAAGCCGCATGGGAATTCGTAAGTCTGCCGCGTGATTTATGAATGATCCTTAGTTATAGTAACACGGCATTATACCTCGCCGGAGGTACGGCGTCAGCAGCCTGAAAGCCTGAAAGTATCACAAGTTCCAGCCGCCCGGAATGCGGCATTGCCGTGTGGCTGATGGTGGTCTCACGCATTGCCAACTCCGCGCACAAAGCGCAGGGCGAAATCTGCCCAGCGTTTTAGCTCTCCGTCGCTGGGGCTGGCTGGAGGATTCTCAGAGGAACCGTCGTGGATAAAAGCAGTGCAGAAGCCATTTAGCGATTCTAAATCCCGCAGAAGTCCGCTCATGCCGGCAAGCGGGGACGGGGGCTTTGCGTTTCGAATTACGCCAATCATTTTTCCAAGTGTATCGGCATTATTCAGCAATTTTCGGAATCTGTGCCGCAGGTTGGCCTCAGTTAGCGGCCGGATCGCGCGTGCGACTTCCAGGCGATCCCCATTTCCCTCCCGCCCCCAGGACGTTCCATGTTCCGCACACCAGTCCCCATCATGTCCGCAGGCGAGGCTTATCCTCCTGGAGCTTATCCCGGCTGCGCCGGGACGCCTCCGCGTGACATCCTGGTTTCATCACCACCGCACCGAAACACGAAATCGCCCAACTCGTTTATAATCTCTACAACCTGACCCCGGAGGAAATCGCGATTTTCGATGGGGCAGCAGCGCGCAAGAGCAGCGGAGCTAAAGGCCCGAGGAGAAAATGATGCAACTGGACCACGCGCACGATAAGGTTTTTTGTAATTCCCCAAATTTAAAATGGCATATAACACGGACCACGCTACGGTCGCCCGAGGGGCACCCGGAAAAAAAGGAGCTAACATGTTAGCACTATGGCAGATTGACAGTTTGGACATCCGCCGCCTCCAAAGCGATGATAAGACTTTCACCTCATTTCTGAACGCTCCCTTGTATGTCACCGCCGCATTGCATTGTATCTCGGATTCCGATGTTCGCACGAACCTCCGAACGACTATTCCCGGCGGTGGGGTCGACGCCGCCCTCGCCGAAGCCGTTCTCACTCCCCACGCCGCCCCCGGCGGCAAAGCTGAATCAACCGCAAAAAGCATCCTCGCCCGCGGCCAGCCGCTGCTTACGCTCGCCGACGAATGCAACGCCCACTTAGTTCAGGCTGGGGCGGAAGTGCACGAATTGGGTCGCGTAAAGTTGCTATTATCGCGCGGGTCTGGCGATTTAGATAAGGGGGCGAAAACCGTCGGTCAAGATGAAAGGATGATTAGCACATGATGCGGCCGAAGGCTATGCGACATTGGCTAGGCCAGATCGGCTGGTGGGCCTGGTTCCTTATGGCCGCGACTGCGGTATTCTCCGCCGCGTTGACGCTAGTGCTTGCAGAAGCGGTTTTGGAACGGCTGGTTGCGGCCGGTGGCGTTTGGGGTGTCGTGCCCTTTGTCGTCGCGGTCGCGGTTATTATTGCTGGTGTATTTGCTTTGCTGAGGGGCGGTTTCGGACGCGGTTCGCTCTTGGGGAGTCGGTTCGGTGTCCCACCGACTTGGCTTTCGGCTGTCCTTGCTGTGTTGATATTCTGGGAGTGGCCGTGGTCATCTGGGCCGTCACCACATCACCCTGTCGATTTAATTTTTATATCGATTCTCCAACCGGCTGACGCCGTTTTTACACATGGTTGGGCCTGGCTGTGGGGATCGGTGATTTCATGTGGAGTTGCCTCGGCGATATGGCAGGCCGTGCTGCCCAGATTACTGGCACACTACGGCGAGCGTCTGCGCGTAGTGGGCTGGCTGGGTAGGGAGCTTACGCCGTTACCGGTAGATGACGCGTCTCCGCGAGCTGGTGCCATGCGGTGCCAGCAGCAGGAAGCTATGGAAGCAATCTTTCAAGGTATCCGCCGCGAGGCGAACGACGCCGGTGCGACAGTCCCAATCGCAGATGCATCTCGTGCAACAGCTCGGGGCTGCGCGAATGGGCAGAACACGGATGTTGCCGCGAATGTGAGCGACTCCCCGATGCTGCCACAAAGCGGGCCCACCGGCGACGAAATAGTCCGCTGGCTCCAAGGGAACGACGAACCGCTACGGCCTGGCGAACGCGACTTGCTCCGCGTCACCCCATCACCACGGCGTGTTCTGGCGAGCCTCCGCCCCACGCACCAGTACGGTAATGCCAGAACCTTGGCCGTGATCGGCCAACGTGGCGGGGGCAAATCATCCCTGTTGAGGCTGACGGGAAGATTACCAGAAGCCAAAAGCGAAGTCGAGCTGCGATTCGTGTACCTGTCTCTTTGGGAGTATCAAAATGCCCAGGCAGCGATGCAAGCCGCGATAAAAGATGTTTTACGCGTGGTTCGTGACCGGATAGATATTCTTCCATTTACTGGTGCGGCTGGTGCCTTCGCCCGTGCGATGGCCGGGGAGGGGCGTTACCACTGGCTTTCCGAAGCCTTAGGATTGCGCACATCGAGTGAGGAACTTTTTGGTGCGCTATCGGCAATACTCTTGGTCAATAACCTGCGCGTGATCATCTGCATTGAAGATGATGATCGACTGGCGGATGCGTCCCAAAAAAAGTTATTTGTGAATCTTATCACCGGCAGCATTGATTTTATTCGTCAATTCCCTGCTTTTGGTTATGCGCTTTGCGTCAAAAGCAACGACTGGACCGAACTGCATCGCGCTGCACTCAATAAGGTGGAACCCTCTGAGCAGCGACGCGAGCGGTCGGCGAAAATAGGGCAAGCGCTGGAGGAGTTGGCGGCGCCGGGCCAACAGCGTGAAACCGTCGCCGGTTCCGCCAGCGAACCGCAGGTGCAATCGGACCAGGCGCACCAAACCCCGCCACGCACAACGCCATCCGCCGATGAAGGCAAGTCCGGGTCCAAACCGCCGGAAAATTCGGTCAAGTCACAGATTCTTAAAGATATCGAAGTACAACGCCGCGCAGCGACGGCGGCAGCAAAGAGGCTTCTCGACAGCTTTGACACGAGCCGCCTTTGCCGCGAGGAGTTGGTCATCCTGCCGCTGGCGCCCGAGCAGTGGAAGCCGTTGCTCGAGCGAGTGCGGGAGCGGATGTTCCAGTCGATAGAACAGGACCCCAGGGCAGGTTGTCTTGGCCTGGTTGCGTGCTACGCGGACGGGCAGCAAAATGCAGGGCAAACGTATGCTGGTGGCCGACAACTGGTGTGGAACGCATTGATTGAAAAACTTACGTCCGCACCCTTCACCATGGGACGCCCTATGCCGGAGTTCGGCCTTGCCAACGCGGAGCCGGCCGGTTTTTCTTTTACGCCGCGCTCATTGCGCCGGGGCCTTGGTGACGCATGGCGCAAGTGGTTGGCCATCAAGCCGATTCTCGGCAACAAGATCGTTGTCGATCCGGACAGCGTGCTGATAGCGTGTCTCGTCCGCGCCTGCCGACCCGATGTTTGGAATATCCTCATCCGAGACGAATCGTTATTGTTGGGAGGCGATTGGCCGACCACAAATTATCTGGTCCAACACGTGATTAATCGTCAGGACGTCGCTCATGGCCAAATGGTCAGGGTCAATCAGTTCGATCAAGATCAATGGGGTTACGCGGAAGCCTTCCCACACCTTGGTTTGAGCCAGGAGATCATCAATATTATGCGAAAGTCGTGCGTAGTCCCCGATTTGTCCCGTGCCCGGATGGTCCAGGGAACGACCGTGCCTGAAATGGTGGAAGAACCTTTCCTGCCCACGGCCGTACGCGCGCATCCAAGCCATGATGTTCCGAAGATTAAGGTTGTTCGACCAGGTGGATTGATCGGTTCGCTGCCGGAGGAATCCAATCCGGGGTCAAATTGGCGTATCTTTCTGAATGCTTAAAATAGTGCCCATTGGTCGTAGTGAATTACAGATGAAATAGTATAAATATACCATATATAATACTTGAAATTTGGTTGTCATTGCGCGATTGTTGGATTAGAAAATAGAATTTTGCCTACCGCATCTATAAAGCCTAATAATAACACCGAAGAATTTCAGTCATCCACCTTCATAGAACTGGCCATGCGTTTCTCAACTCAGCCCCTTCACCCCAATTCACGGCAACATTCTGCATTCCCGATCAAACCAATGATACCCCTGCCAATTTCCCTCCGTTTACCTCCATTTCCTCCTTGTGAATAACGGCAAGTAATAAGAATTAAAGG
>JAJZDN010000050.1 GCA_021805985.1 Planctomycetota bacterium
ATGGCCCCCGCCCCGGCCACGAAGGCCACCGCGACAGCGACTTAAAAACGTCAGCTTCTTATGGAGTAACACTATGAAGCAAAAAAATAGAAAATCGGGCTTTACAAACCAGAAAACATCTTGTGAACTAACGTCTTCCAGATTCTAAGTTCTAGATTCCAGGTTCCAGCCAATCCCGCTTATTTCTCCCGCGTGAATTCTGCGGTAACATACATGGATGAAGCGAGGTCGCCCTCAGGTATTGATCACCGCCGGTAACACCAGGGAAAATATTGATTCGGTGCGGTGGTGGAGCAATATTTTCACCGGTAAAACGGGGCTGGAGATTGCGTATGCGATCAGTTCTGTCGCGGATGTGTGCCTGCTTACCAGCAATCTTGAGCATGTGCACGAACTGACCGTCGGGACTGAACACAAAATTGAAGTCTATCATTTTCAGAGCCATGCCGACATTATGAACATGATTCCGTCGCGATTGTCGGCGCGGAAATATGATGCGGTTTTTATGACCGCTGCCGTCAGTGATTATGTTCCTGATGGGGCGTACACCGTGCTCTCCCGCAAGGAGGCAATAGACAGCCGGCAGGAAGTCTGGACCGTGCAAAAAGTGCAACAGCCCAAAATATCCGGCGCCCATCAAACTCTGGCAATACTGGCAAAGCCCACAGCTAAAGTGATTGATCGGTTTCGCACAGTATGGAACTACCACGGATTGTTATTTAAATTCAAATTGGAAGTCGGCCTGGATGAAGCGGACCTTATCGCAGTTGCGCAGGCCAGCCGCGAACATAGTAAGGCTGATGTCATCGTTGCTAACACTCTAGAAATGGTGCACGGCCCGGAACCATCGGCCATCATCATCGACTCGCATACCACACTAAAAGTTCCACGCAGCAAACTGGCACAGGCCTTGAAGGACGAGGTGGTCAAGCGGCTTTCCGCACCATAAAACTGCGGGGCATCCGGCAAGTAGCATTCTGCGGAAGCGAAGCGATTCCGTACTCTTCTAACTCCTCTCCCAGCTCCTCACCTATCACCTGCGCCCAGCAACCGAGCTGTTACGCGGACAGGCAAGTATGGCTCGCATTGCCACCAAGCCCATAATTCACAAGCATCGGGTAATATACGAGGGAACGGACTAATGTCCGGAACCTGGGCACCGACTCGGAGATGCAGACATGTCGCAATTCATGGGCAGCTTTTCGGACGATTCCGACAACAGCATTCCGTTAGCTTCCGAACAGCCAGCGGCTGGAGCACCAGTTCCAACACCGCCGCCGGTGCCTCAAGCACAAAGTGCCGCCAGCCCAACAGGTCCTCGGGTAATGGCTTCCGATGTGCAGACGGTTGAACAGCTCGCAAGGGCGTATCAGGCCATCACCGAACAGTTAAGCAAATATATCGTGGGACAGACCGAGGTTATTCAGCAGGTACTCACTGCCATGTTCTGCCAGGGACATGTGCTGCTGGTGGGTGTGCCGGGCTTGGCCAAGACTATGCTGGTTAAGACCATCAGTGATGTGTTGCAGCTTGATTTCAAGCGGGTGCAATTCACACCTGATTTAATGCCCTCGGATATCACCGGCACTGATGTGCTGGAAGAAGATAAAAGCACGGGCAAACGGGCGTTCAGGTTTGTTCGCGGCCCGATTTTTGCCAATATTGTTCTGGCCGATGAAATCAACCGCACACCGCCCAAAACGCAAGCCGCCCTGCTGGAAGCCATGCAGGAGCGCAGTGTCACCGTCGGCGAGACCACCTTTGAACTGCCTCAACCGTTTTTTGTTCTGGCAACACAGAACCCCATCGAACAGGAAGGTACCTACCCGCTGCCCGAAGCGCAGCTGGACCGCTTCATGTTCATGACTCTGGTGAACTACCCGAAGCCCGATGAGGAAATACAGATCATGAAACAGGCGACAGCCGTGTATCGTCCGGCCTTATCACGGCTGCTGGATGCCCAAACGATTCTCCACCTGCAGCAGGTGGTTCGGCGTGTGCCCGTGGCGGATCATGTATATCAATTTGCGCGTGACCTGGTGCGTGCCACTCGTCCCCGCGAAGCCGAAGCCAAACCGTGGCTGAATGATCTGGTGCAGTGGGGTGCCGGGCCGCGCGCCAGCATTTACCTGATTATGGCCGGTAAAGCCCGCGCCATTTTGCATGGGCGCATGCACGTGAACACGGATGATATTATTCAGGTGGCCCATCCCGTCTTGCGCCATCGCATTCTGACCACTTTCAGTGCTGAAGCGCAGGGCATGACCAGTGATAAAATTATTGACCGCCTGCTGACCGAACTTCCGGGCATTACCGCAAAGTAAAACAAAGCAGGGGCAGTTTTGAAGAGCCGACGCCCAGCTTCGCATCAACAACTTAGATGGAACTAGCGCCAATGACCGCAGGACAATCCAACACGATGCCAATGCCGGGCAACCAAGCCGCAATGGCCCTGCTGGATCCGAACATGCTGTCTAAAATCAGCCGATTGGATATGGTCGCCCGGCAGGTCATGGACGGATACGTACAGGGCATGCATAAATCCAAGCACATTGATTTTGCCATTGATTTTGCACAGCATCGCCAATATGTGCCCGGTGATGATGTGAAACGCATTGACTGGCGGCTCTTAGCTAAATCGGATCGCTATTACATTAAACAATATGAAGTCACCACCAATCTGCGGGCGTTTATTATTCTCGATTGCAGCGGGTCCATGGCGTATCGTGGAAAGGCCGCGCTGTCCAAATATCGCTACGGCCAGTTCATGGCAGCGAGTCTGGCGTATCTGACGCTGCATCAACAGGATTCAGCCGGCCTGATTACCGTGGATAACGCCATCAAGGATTTTATTCCATCGCGCTCCACCCCATCGCATCTCATTGACATTGTCAACGCTCTGGAAGCCCGGCAGCCTGGCGGAGAATCCAGCCTGGCAGCCCTGCTGCATCAGGTTGCCCAGCAGATTACGCATCGGGGCCTGGTGATTATTATCAGCGATTTTTTTGAAAATCCCGAGGCGCTGGTCAGCGCGTTGCATCATTTCCGTCATCGTCGCCATGAGGTGTTGATGCTGCATGTGATGGATGACGATGAACTGAATTTCCCGTTTCGTAAATGGACGCTTTTTCAAAACATGGAATTGCCCCAGCAGCGGCTCCGACTGGATCCGGCGATGATGCGCCGGCAATATCTGGATAATTTGCGCAGACATCTGACCACACTGCGGAACACGGCGGCGGGTTTAAATATCAGCTACAGCCTGTTTAATACCTCCAGCCCTTTTGATAATGCATTGTCGGAATACTTGGCTAATCGGATGAAAGGGCGACGGGCATGACGAGGGCCGCGCATCATGTTTGAACTACCCTGGATGCTTACCGGGCTGGTGGCCATCGGCATTCCTATCGCCATTCACATGCTACATCGGCAGAAAACCACGCCGATCAACTGGGGTGCCATGATGTTTCTTCAAGCCAGCGATGTGCTGAAGAAAAAACGCCGAAATCTTGATCACTGGCTGTTGCTGCTTGTGCGCATTGCCATCCTGTTGCTGCTGATATTGCTCCTGGCGTGGCCGATTCTGCCGGCGGGAGCCGTCAAACAATTGGCGGGCGGATCATCTGCGGATGTGGTTATCATACTGGATCACAGCATTTCCACCGGCATTGTGGATGGGCGGCGGACCGTGTTCGCTCATGAAATTGCCGTGGCCAGGCGCATCGCCAGCAAGTTAAGCCGGCAGGATACACTTTCGATTGTCATTGCCGGTCACCGCCCTTACAGCCTGACCCGGTTTCCCGTTGCGGTCTCAGACAATGCCAGGGTGCGAAGCAAATTATTGGCACCGCTTTATCAGTTGCCCATGGGAATGGCAGGTGCCTCCATCCCTGCGGCGATTCAGCAAGCCCGCCGGGCGGCGCGGCGCGGCGCCTTGTTTGATAAAGTGATTTTTGTTGTTTCGGATCAGCGGGTTGTATCCTGGCAGCCGCGACATGCCGCGGAATGGAAGGCTGCCTATGGCGGGAAAAGTGCGGGAAAACAGCTGGCGGTATTTGACTTGCCGGTCATCGCACATACTGCCCTATCCGATATTGCAATCGGGCCATTGCACATTGAGCCGTCATTTCCTGCCGTGGGTCGGCGGGTAACCGCTTTGTTTAGCGTCAGTAATTCCGGGCCGTTATCGGTGACCTCCATTCCCATTGATCTGCTGTATGACGGCACTCCGATGGATCATATCATGATCCCCCGCCTGCAGGCCGGCCGCAGCACCACCGGAATTATGCACCTGCGCGTCGCCTCGGCGGGATCCCACTGGATAACCGTGCGCACGGGAATTCAGGACGCATTGGCGGCGGATAACGCGTCCACTGCCGTGATTCAGGCTTGGAAACATATTCCGGTATTACTTATTGACAGCCAACTGGGGACCGTGGGCGATTTCCGCGCCAGCCGATTTATTCGTGCCGCCCTGCAACCTTCGACATCCACGCGACTGGGGCTGGCCCAACCTGTGGTGATGAGTGTTGGCAGCGCGCAACAAGCGCGATTAAGCAAGTATCAGGTGGTCATTGTCAATGATCCATCGACCCTTCCGGCCGGATTGATTTCCCGACTCCATGCGTTTGCCCGTTCCGGCAAAGGAGTGTGGTTTATCCTGAGCCGCAATGCCAGTCGAAGTTTTGTTAATTCTCAGTTGCCATCAGGCGGATTCGCCATTGGCACAATGGGCAATGTGCAAGCAGCCGGCAAACACCATCCGATTATTGTGATCCGTGATGCCGCCAGCCCGTTGTTGCGCCCCTTACGGGAACTACATCGCAACGCCATCGTGGGTGTTACGCTCCTGAAGTGGAATACCCTTATCTCCGCCGATGCAAGGGAAAAAGTCCTGCTGGCCACCGCACGCGGGGCACCCCTGATGCTGGCACAAAGCGTGGGAGATTCCGGCGGTCAGGTCGTAATCTGGACTACCGGCGTGGACGGGCATTGGAATGATTGGCCTCTTCAGGCCGGAAGCTTTTTGCCGTTGGTCAATCAGATTGTGTATGAATTAGCCACCGGTGCCAAGCGTCTGACCGATCGACCCTACATCAATCCCGGTGCGCCGATTGTCTGGACCGGTTCAGACAAGCCCGCCATTGAATCTGCGACGATTCTGGATCCCCACGGCCTGATCCATTCGGTAACGCCCCAGCTTATCACCGGTGGACACTATCTTGTGACGTGGAATCACACCGGATTGCCGGGCTTATATACCATGTCCTTCAAACCCGCCAAGAGCCGGGCTAACGTCTACTTTAATGTGAATATTAATCGCAGTAATTTGAATCCTGCCACGCTTTCTAAAGCCGATATGCAATGGCTCACAAGCCACGATTATATTCGCACGCAAATTAATCGCCGTCAGATCGCCACGGCGCTGGGCACAGTGAGTCGCAATTTCAACCTCTGGCCGATTCTGGCCATACTGGTGTTATTGATGTTGCTGGTGGAGGCTTGGCTGTGTCGGAACATGGCCCAGTTGACCCGCCCGGCCGATCTGCCGGCGAATGAATTACCGGCGATGAGTCTTTTGTAAAACGGAAAAAAGGAATTAACAGTTGGCCAAAGCGTCCGAACAATCTTCGCACGGTCATATACACCTGATGCTGCATGCAACTATGCCGCTGTGGCTGCTGGCAATTGTTGGTGTGTTGGCTCTGGTTTTGATTGTCTATATGTATCAACAGCAGCGGGACCTGGCACCGCGGCGAACAATTATCATGTTAACGCTGCTTCGCTTGGCAATGGTGCTGTTGGCGGTGCTGGCCCTGGCAGGACCCGCCCTGCAATGGACGCGCACCCAAACGTCTCCGGGACAACTTTGGCTGTTACTGGATCACAGCAAATCCATGGGCGTTCATGATAGTCAGGCTGGCCAAGTGTACGCCTTGCGCTGGGCCTGCGCCTTGGGCCGGGTACCCGGCTACAGCGATGCATTGGACCGCGGGCTGGCGCAACTTAGCGCCCTGGCGCAGCAGCTACGCATAATTAAAGACCAGGAAAACCAATTCAGCGCTGCCTCACGTCAGAAATCACAACAGCAAGTTCGCAAAACTAGCGCCGCCCTGCGCGACTGGAACAGAAGCCTTCATTCGCTAATTGGCCACCTATCACGCCATGCGGCCGCTTCCGAAGCAACCAATCAGCTACGACAAATTGCTCGAACAATGCATCAAGTTTTGCGCCCCGCCCATGGGGGTTCGCCCGCTGCACAGGCCTACGCTGCGGTAATTATTCAATTGCGCACGGCTATGCGGGTTTTGCAGCAGAGTGCACGAAGCGCGGATCAAGCCTATTTGGCGGCCCATAAGACCAACGTAACACTTCAGGCCCAGCTTCGTCATGTGCGGAAAATGACACGTTCTCAATTGGCTGCGGACATTGTCACGCAACATAGTCGCGCAGGAAAACCGGCTATTGCCAATCTACTGCGGCAGGACGCAGTGCATCTGATCAGCTTTGCCGGCACCGCCTATAGCGCAGCATTTCCGCGTTATGGCCATACCAAAGCCGTTGTGCAAAATAGCCTAAGCCCCACCGGCAACAGCACCAATATCAGTCAGGCGTTATTGACCGCCGCGTCGCGTATTCAACGATTGCGTCGTGCCAATATTCTGCTGGTTTCCGACGGTCGGCAAAACGTCGGATCCAATCCGTCCGAAGTCGCCCGGCTTCTGGCAATCCATCATGTATCGGTCTATACATTATGTATCGGATCAGATCATGCGGCGGCCGGGGCATCGATAGATTCTATTCACGCACCGCAATGGATATATAAGCATCAATATCTTAAGGCGACCGCCGTCATCCATCTGCGTTCGCTGGCAGGTAAACCCGTTACCGTGGAGCTGTTGCGCCACGGGCGCGTGCGCGCACGCAAGGTGATCCTGACGCACCGCTCGGATGCGTACAAATCCGCCAAGTTCAAGAATCTTCCGCCCGGCCCGGGCATTTACGCCTATACTCTGAAAGTTCTCCCGGCGGCCACCATGCGCACCAGCGTACAACGCACGTTCCGCGTGACGGTGCGGCGGGATAAACTGCAAGTGCTGCTGATTGACAGCCAGCCAGGATGGAATTATCAGTATCTGGTGAATTATTTTTCACGCAGCCATCGCGTTCATTTGCAAGCGGTGCTGTTGCATCCCGCGGCAATTGCAGGCGTAACCCCCCCGCCGCCGGTTGTCGCTTCCCCCACAAATCCCAGCTATCTGGCCCAGCGGCTCCCCGCGGGACGCAAGGCATGGGAGGCCTTTGATGTCATTATTCTCGGTGATATTCCGGGTAATACGCTCTCTCCGGAAGCGCAACAGGGCATCACGTATGCCGTGCAAACCAAAGGCGCAGCACTGGTCATCATGGCGGGGCAGCAATACATGCCACGGGACTGGGCCACGCAACCGCTGGGCAAGCTTTTCCCAATTAAATTCAACGCCGTTTGGCCCTCGGCACTGCTGCGCCAACAAAATGACCGCGGCTTTCTGCCCGCGTTAACCGTCCAAGGGGCGCAATCCAGTCTTTCGCAATTGGGTGTGGATCAACGCAGCGACAGCACCATCTGGCAAGCCATGCCGCGCTGGTACTGGCACAGCGCCTACACCCACGCCCGCGCCAATGCTCGCGTATTGTGGGTGATTTCTGGGAACACCCACGGAAATGCCGGCAATACTGGAGATATGCAAGCTTTTCAAGCGGCCCGCCGCAGTGCCCTGCTGACCACCATGTCCATGGGTTCAGGAAGAGTAATGTATCTGGCCAGCAATCAGCTTTGGCGATTGCGGTATGTCCATGGTTATAACGTGGAGGATATTTTTCTTGGGCAATTGCTGCGCTGGGCTTCCGGGTCACAATTACCGGCGGGCGGAAAATTCGTCCGTTTCGGCACCAATCATTCCAGTTATAATCAGGGAAGAAAAGTGTTGGTCCAGGCACGCATCCTTAATGATCAGTTGCTGCCCGAAACTGGCGTGCATTTTCACGTCGTGGCCACCGCGATTGCCCCTTCCAAATCCCGCAAAACGTCAGGAGGGCCGGCCCAGGAAGTTTTTTCCGCGGCCATGGTACCGCAACCCGGCGTGCCGGGATATTACAGCGGACGAGTTACCGGCCTGCCCCCCGGCCATTATCGCATTACGCTTAAGGGATCAGGCGTTAATCGGAGAATGCTTGATGATCCCACGGCAACGGTCCGTTCGTTAAACATCCGTGTAAAATCCGCAGGGAATCTTGAAATAGTCAACACCACCAGCGATCCCGGGGCCATGCGGCAAATCGCCCGCGCCGGGGATGGCATTGCGCTGCCCGGCCCCTTTGCCAATATTCTTGCCGGGTATATGCCACCGGTACAACAAGTTATCAAAATCCCGGAAAGCACCAGTCTTTTCGCCCACCCCCACAGCGCATCAACATTCTGGCTGCACGTTCTATTTATGCTGTTATTTATCGCCCTGCTGACCACCGAATGGCTCCTGCGCAAATCCGCCGGAATGGTGTAGCAGGCCCTCACGCTTCAAAATCGAGAGTTTTCTTTCTCACGGAGGCAATGGAAGAAACACGGAAGAAACCGGAGGACGGCTGGCCGAGACGGCCACGAGACATCAACATCAACGACATCAGGTAGGCATCGACGGCTTTCCCGCGTATAATAACAGGTTCCTATCTAAGGAAGAGCAGAAATTGCGACTACTTGGACAGGCGACTTGGATTGTAATGGAAACGGCAAATATATGCACCGGCTAAGTAGACATTCTCCAGCGATTACAGCCATTTCATGCCTCATGGCGATGGTATGGATACCCGCTGCGCAGGGGGTCAATGCCGCCAGGGCACCGCAAGCGATTACCTGGATTAGCCGGTTGCTCGCAATTCCAGCGGCAACATTTCACGCTTCAGCAAAGCAGCATAGGGGTAGATCGGCCCTCACTTCTGCAAGCCGCCATCCCTCCCGATGGATGCCACACGCACTAAGTTTATGGGCGTTAGCAAGCGTTCATGTGATTTATGCGTGGCAGCATGGTTGCCCAGTCAAATCAGTCAAGGCCTACCTTAAAATCCCCGCCCGTCGTGGTCCTGTTAGACCCTGGACAGTGCATTCGATCACTGGGGCACCGCAAGCCGGTTTTCTGCGCGTGCTGGCCCCCCGCCCGCCGCCTTCCATGCTCTGATCTACTAGCCATCGCTTAGCGTATTTTTACCGACACATTCGGGCGCAACGGTTTCTACCAGTATTATCCAGAGGGTTTTATGGTTACAGAATTTCTCAATAAATCCATGACGAAAATTTTCGGCTCCCGCAACGGCCGCTTAATTAAATCCTACCGGCAGCGGGTGCTGGCCATTAACGAATTTGAACCGGCCATACGGATGCTGACCGATGCGCAAATGCGGGCCAAGGCAGAAGAGTTACGCAAACGCATGGCAGATGGCGAATCAGATATGGCGCTTCTGCCGGAAGCGTTCGCGCTGATGCGCGAATCCATGGATCGCAATATCGGTTTGCGCAATGCCTTTAACCCGGCCTATGCCTTTGATGCCGGCAAACTTGCCGCTGAGGCACAAAGCCAGTACCAGCAGATTAAGGAAAAATGCGTCGGGGAGCATGATTGGCGTTTTGTGGAAATTCCTCCGGAACTTTACCAGGCCATTCGCGATTGCGTGCCTGATGCCCGCCCTCCTTACCGCGCTCGCCCATTTGACGTGCAGCTCATCGGCGGCATGGTTTTGTATGATGGAAAAATCGCGGAAATGGCCACCGGTGAAGGTAAAACATTTGTAGCGCCCCTGTCGTGCTTCCTCATGGGTCTGTCCGGCAAACATTGCCATGTGGTAACGGTCAATGATTATCTGGTGCGCCGCGATGCGGCATGGGTGGCGCCGGCTTTCTACGCCTTGGGCATGTCCGTGGGTTTTGTGCAATCTCACATGGATAATGAACCGCGGCAAAAAGCGTATCAGTGCACCGTGACCTACGGCACCAATAGTGAATTCGGCTTTGACTATCTGCGTGATAACATGAAGCAGTCTCTTGCGGAACAGGTGCAGGGGCCGCTGGATTTTGCCATTGTTGATGAAGTCGATAGCGTGCTCATTGATGAAGCCCGCACGCCGTTGATTATCAGCGGCCCGGCACATGATGATTCTCCACGCTATCGCCAGGCCGATGAAGTGACGCGCAAACTCATAGCCGCCCAAAAGCCCTGGGACATCGCCAACGCCCGCGTTGAATCGCTAAAGCGGAAGATCAAAGGTTCTGAAGGTGATATGAAACTGGCCCGCGGGGATGCCGGAAAACTTTCCGCGCTCCAAACATCCATCACCGAAGGGCAAAAAGAACTGGCAGATGCCGAAGCCGAGTTGGCCAAACAAGTCCAACTTTATGAAGTGGAACTGGACCGAAAAACTTCACATTTGACCCATGAGGGCATCCGCAAGGCGCAGGAATTTGCCGGCGTCGGATCATTTTATGTCGGTGGCAACATGGATTGGCCCCACCTGCTGGAGCAGTCCTTACGTGCCCATGTCGTCTATGAAATTGACAAAGACTATGTGGTGCAAAAAGGTGAAGTGATTATCGTAGATGAATCTACAGGCCGCCTGATGGTAGGCCGGCAATGGAGCGACGGCCTGCACCAGGCGGTGGAGGCGAAGGAACGTGTTACGGTTAAACCCGAAACGCAAACCATGGCCACCATCACGCTGCAGAACTTTTTCAAACTCTACAAACGCATCGCCGGTATGACCGGTACCGCGATGACTGAATCGGAAGAATTCGGAAAAATATACACGCTCGAAGTTGTGACCATTCCCACCAACCGTCCGCTCACGCGGCAGGATTTTGAAGATCTCATTTTCATGAATGAAAATGCGAAATGGAACGCGATTGTCGAACAAATCAAGGAAGTAACTGAACGCGGGCAGCCCGTGCTGGTAGGCACCACCAGTGTGGAAAAATCCGAGCGGCTTTCGCATATTCTCACGCAGCAGCATGCCATAGAGCATGAAGTGCTCAACGCAAAAAATCATGAACGTGAAGCGGAAATTATTGCCAAAGCCGGCACGCAGCAGGTCAGCAAACTCGGCCAGACCGTCGGGCGCGTGACCATCGCCACGAACATGGCGGGCCGCGGGACGGATATTTCCCTTGGCTCCGGCGTGCTGGAAGCGGGCGGATTATTTGTACTGGGCACCGAACGCCATGAATCGCGGCGTATCGATAACCAGTTACGCGGCCGATCAGGACGCCAGGGCGATCCCGGCATGTCACGGTTTTTTCTCAGCCTTGAAGATGAACTCATGCGGCTGTTCGCCGGTGATTTCATGCTTAAAGCCCTGCAAAGTCTGGGCATGAAAGAAGATGAGGCCATTGAACACGGCATGGTCTCCAAGGCCGTGGCCCGGGCCCAAAAGAAAGTTGAGGAGCGCAACTTCGGCATACGAAAAAACCTGCTGGAATATGATGAAGTTCGCAATTATCAGCGTAATTTCTTTTACACGTCCCGTCAGGCGATTCTTGAGGGCCGCAATCTGCAGGAAATTATTTTCGACACCATCGGCGATTCGGTGCGGGACGCGGTGGGGCACTATCTGGATAGAGACTATGTCGCGACATGCGTGGCCGAGTGGGTACGCTCAACCTTTAATACGGTCATTGATCCGCAGGACTTACGGGATACCGAGCTGGCTGTTCTGGAAATGACCATTAAAGATAAGGCCCGTGAAGATGCCCGCAGTAACATCCACAGCGCCATCTCGGAATTTATGGATCCCGACGCCCACCCCGAGGATTATGATTATGCTGGCATGTCCTCCTGGGCGATGAGTCAGTTCAAAGTTCAAATAAGTCAGGCGCAATTAAAGAAAATGCAGCGTGATGAAATTATCGACACGCTGGTGGAAAAGGCCCTTGATCTTATTGATCATAAGGATGTCAGCCCACTGGCCAAATACCTGGTAAAGGGCTATCCGCAGCAGCAATTAGCGCAGTGGGCCAATGATAAATTTGAATTCAATATCGCCGTGGAGGATCTGACCGGAAAAACCCAGGATCAGGCGGTTGAATTAATTCTGAACAACGCCCGCAAGGCCTACCAGCAGCGGGAAATAAGTTATCCAGTAGATTACGCCTTGGAAGCCACGATCGGAGCAGGTGGTATCGAAAATGTGTATGCTTCCGAGCAGTTGGCGGTGTGGGTAAAGGCCAAGTTCGGCACCCCCGTTTCCGGCGATGAAATCCGGTCGCTGCCGGTGGACGCCTTGCGGCAACGACTCATTGATATTTCTCGCCAGGCCAATGAAACCATTGATCAGCAGATTGACGAAGCGGTGGCCAAACTTCAGGAGTCGCGCATGCTCTCCGCATGGGTGTCAGACCGGTTTGTCACACAGGCCTCTGCCGATGAGTTTGACGGCGAACCGCCGCAAGAACGTCGTGAGCGCATCGGCGAACTGGCACATGCGTTCCTGCGGCGCGAACTTACAGAGTTGGAACGCACCGTGCTTTTGCAGATTTATGATGTCACGTGGAAAGACCATCTGTATGCCATGGATCAACTGCGTGATACCATCGGCTTACGCGGTATTGCCCAACGCGATCCCGTGATTGAATATAAGCGTGAAGGCTCACGGTTATTTGAAGAATTCCTGAAAAATCTGCGCGAAAAAGTCACCGACGTGATTTTCCGTATGCGTGTCGCCATCGCCGGCGATATGCGCAATGTGTATGAAGGTCAGGAAGAACTATTTGACGCCAATGAATCCTATGGCGTTGCTGAAAGCGCTGCCGCCAGAGAATTACAAGCGCCCCCGACCGAAGCTCCGGCGGAAGAACCCGATGATCAGGACCCGGCGCTGGACCCCATCGTCAACGTCGGGCCGAAAGTCGGCCGCAATGATCCGTGCACCTGTGGCAGCGGAAAGAAATATAAGCACTGTTGCGGACGCACCGCCTGATACCGAAGGAACTCGTATGTCCATACCCATTGTCGCCATCGTCGGCCGGCCGAACGTCGGCAAATCCAGTTTGCTAAATATGCTCTCGGGAAAGCGCATTTCCATTGTGGACCCCACCGCGGGCGTTACACGCGACCGCGTATCGAATATTGTGGAAAGTGAGGGGAGAAGCTTTGAATTGGTTGATACCGGCGGCTACGGTATCGAAGATCCGGATAATCTCACGGAACAAATTCAGGACCAGATTCGCCGAGCCATTGAATCGGCGGCCGTGCTGCTGTTTGTTGTAGATGCCAAAACCGGGCCTGTGCCTTTGGATACCGCTGTGGCGCGACTGATTCGTCCCTTTGCCAAACCGGTGATTCTAACCGTTAATAAAATTGACGGGCCGAATCTGGCATCCAATGCCACTGAATTTTTCAAATTGGGCTTCGATGAAATGACAATGATTTCCTGCCAGCATCGCCGGGGCGGGGACGAATTGCTGAAGGGCATTTTCCGGCATCTTGGCCGCAGCGCTAAAGTAACGCCGGCAGAATCTGAATTGAAGCTGGCCGTGGTGGGAAAACGTAATGCCGGCAAAAGCACATTAATCAACACGCTAGCCGGTGGGGAACGCGTGATTGTTTCCGAGGTGCCCGGCACTACCCGTGACAGCATTGACGTTCGCATCGAAATAGAAGGCCGCACCATTACCGTTATTGATACCGCGGGCGTACGAAAGCGTGCCCGCATGACCAGCAACGACCTGGAGTTTTACAGTTTTCACCGCGCACAGCGTTCCATCCGCCGGGCGGATATTGTGTTGCTGTTGATTGATTCAACGGCGGATATCAGCGATGTGGATCAGAAACTTGCGGCTTATGTTCAAGAGGAATTCCGCCCGGTGATTTTGGTTATTAACAAGTGGGATCTCGTGGGCGATCAGGCCACCGTAGAGAGCTACGGGGCCTATGCCGCAAAACGCTTCCCCCAATTGAAGCATGCACCCGTGGCCTGCATCAGTGCAAAAGCCGACAGCGATCAATCGCAGATTGTCCGCTTGGCATTTTCCCTCTTTGAGCAGGCGTCCACACGATTAACCACCGGGCAGTTAAATAAAGCGGTGGAAGATATTCTGCAATTGCGCGGCCCCAGCAGCCAGGAAGGCAAAACGGTAAAAGTTTATTATGCCACGCAAATTGATGTCCGCCCCCCTACCATCGTGCTTTTTGTTAACCACCCCCGGCTGATTACTGAGGAATACAAACGCTTTTTTGCCCATCAGTTGCGGGAACGCACAGTCCTGCATGAGGTACCCATCCGGCTGTTGATCCGCGGCCATCGTGGGAATGAACGCAAAGATGATTCGGCGTGACGGTTACGGCCGCGGATGATGCTGCCGGTGAACTGTTTTTAACCGATCCGCATCCACATGCGTATATATCTGCGTGGTACCGATATCCGAATGCCCCAGGAGTTCCTGTACGATGCGCAAGTCCGCCCCGCCGGAAAGCAGATGCGTGGCAAAGGTGTGACGGAGTTTATGCGGATAAATATGCTTCAAGCCCGCCGCGCGGGAAATACGATCCAGCCGCTGCCACAACACAATGCGATTAATGCCTCGACCCGAACGGGAGACAAAGACATTGGGAACGCGGCTGTTGGATACCGCCAGAAGTTTAGGGCGCAGTTCTCGCATATATTTTTCCATGGCCGTGCGGGCCGGTTTGCCTACCGGAATAATGCGTTCCTTCCGCCCCTTGCCCATCACGCGAATAACGCCCAGCTCAGCGTGAACATTTATTTCTGTCAAATCAGCCAGCTCACTGGCTCGCAGGCCGCAGGCATAAAACAATTCAATAATCGCCTGATCCCGCAGCGCCAGCGGGTGAGCCGGATCTACCGCCTTTAAAAGTGCCTCTATTTGCTGCCGGTTCATCACATCCGGCAGCTTGCGCCAGCCATGGGGTGTTTCCAGATGCTCCGTCGGATTCTCCGCCGTCTTGCCCCGCGCAACGGCAAAGCGGTAGAACATTTTCAATGCAGCGGTGTGCCGCAGCACGCTGCTGGTGCGCAGATTGCGTTGCGCTTGGAGATATTTAAGATATTCTCCAATAATCATGCGGTCTACGCGAACCAGTGGTCGAGAAAACTCCTGATCGCAAAATGCCGCAAACTGCATCAGGTCCGAGCGATAGGCCACCAGTGTATTATCCGCCAAGCCAAGCTCAATTTGGATATACGTAAGAAAATCATTAATTACAGCGTTGTCTTCCGTCGTGGGAACTGGCGTGCTTTTGCTGGTACGAACGTTAGCAGTTTTGCTTTGAATCAGTGCGTCCATCCTTGGACCTCCGTTGTGATCAATATGATCGACACAACTCACGCCATCCGCGTCAGGCCATAACCCTATCCTCCGGCTATACGCCTCTCTTGATTCTACCGCTCCAAAAGCACTTCGCCAAGCAGTTTTCCGAATTCCTGTTGTCCCGAATTCCAAAAATTGATTCCAATCCGCGCCAGTTACGGCGTCCGTTAGCTCAATGCGGAAGCGTTGAGTTGGCCGCGGAAACGGGATTTGATGACACGATGTACTTTGGCCCGTCGCCATTGATACGGCGCTTGCGAAATCGCTGTGCGGATATTCTCCATGACATTCCACTTCCAACCATGACGTGTTATTAGCTCAATGCGGAAGCGTTGAGTTGACCGCGGAATGTGACTGCATGACACGATGAACATCGCCCCGTCGCGATTGACACCGCAGTCGCCTTACAATCCAGCGGAAGACAGTTGATCGGAATTGTACTATTATTATAATGCGTTCGCCAAGGTTTTACGGACCGCCGGCCGCCACTTGGCTGCAGGGTAATCCGGCGATGGCGGCAACGCTGGTAGTTTTGTCCCAGACTCAGGTGACGCGATAAAAACCAGCGGACCGACCGTCTTGGGTAGAGTTTTAAGGAGTTCTGTAATGAAACGCAAATATTTTTCCATCGGAATATCCGGCCTTTTTTTGTTCTGCATGACGTTGGCATCTCCCATCTTCGCTGCCAAGCCGCTTTACCAGACTGACCCGGTACTGGGAAAGGGCCTGAAATATCTTCTTGCCAATCAGGCACCGGACGGCAGTTGGGTGCCGCAGGTTGGGCCTGCGGTTACGGCCATGGTGGTGCGGGCATTGCTGCGCGCTGGATATCCGGCCAAGAAACCGGCGATCACCAAGGCCATGAGCTTTATTGAGAAATTCCGCAGACCCGACGGCGGCTTTTTTCATCTGGCCTTTGCCAATTACAACACCTGTATTGTTTTGCGTACTTTGGCCATGATGCCGGGCGATACCTATAAATCGCAAATCAAAGCCGCCCAGCATTTTCTGATCTCCATCCAGCGTGTTGCCCCCATGCGGGATGCCGCAGGCAAGGTCATTACCAAAGACAATTCATGGTATGGCGGCGTAGGGTATGGTACGGGACGGCCCGATCTGTCCAATACGTCATTCTTTATTTCCGCATTGCGTCACAGCGGCATGCCGGCAAACAGTCCCGCGATTCAGCGAGCCTTGGTGTTTGTGACGCGCTGTCAGGAAAACAGTGAAACCAATTCCCAGCCATTTGCCAAAGGCTTAAGCGGTGGCGGATTTATCTATACGGCCGCAAATGGCGGCGAATCCCAATTTGGTGATACCGATCATCTGGGCAGCCGCAGCACGCTGACCGCGTATGGCACAATGACCTACGCAGGGCTGAAAAGCATGGTGTATGCGGGATTAACGAAAAAGGATCCGCGCGTTAAGGCCGCCGTGAAATGGATTCGCGCTAACTGGACATTGCAATCCAATCCCGGCACGGGCGGCAGCCGAATGGGATTATTTTATTATTATCTGATGTTCACGCGGGCGCTCCACGCGTTGCACGTGAAAACCATTACGGATGACAACGGCATCGTGCATCACTGGCGAGCCGAGATGCGGGCAAAACTGAAAGCGCTGCAGAACGGCAATGGTTCCTGGAAAAATAAATGGAGTCCGCGCTGGTTGGAATTCAGCCCGGTTCTGGTTACGACGTATGGCTGCATCATCCTGGACACAATGGATCGCTAAGTCAGAGTCTTTTTTGTACGGTTGGAACGCGGGCGGCCGCGACAGGAGTTTTAATGTCTATTTCACCACCGCGCCTGGCCATCGTCGGCGTGGGTAATTGTGCCAGTTCGTTGATTCAAGGGCTGACCTGGTATCGCCGCAGCGGATCGGCCATTGGGCTGATGCACCCGGACATTGCCGGACTTTCCGTAGGCGATATTACTTTAGCTTGCGCGTTTGATGTTGATCAGCGGAAAATCGGAAAGCCCTTATCCCAAGCCATTTTCGCGCCACCCAACAACGCACGGGTGTTTTGTTCCGATCCGGAGGATCATGGCGCACGCGTATTTGCCGGGCCAATCGGCGACGGCGTGGCCGATCATTTGCAGACTTTTGATCCACAGCGTCGGGTGGCGGCCAGTCCCGACGCCAATACTGCGACCCTGCCAGATGTGGTAAAAGTTTTGCAGGAAACCCGCGCTAACGTGCTGGTAAATTACCTTCCGGTAGGCTCACAAAAAGCATCGGAACTCTATGCCCAGGCGTGCCTGGATACCCGTATCGCGATGGTAAACTGCATCCCCGCCTTTATCGCCAGTGATAGCACGTGGGCCGAGCGTTTTGCCAAAGCCAATATTCCGTTAATCGGCGATGATATTAAATCGCAATTTGGAGCCACCATTGTTCATCGACAACTGATGGCTCTGGCCGAAAGCCGGGGATTTACCATTGATTCCAGCTATCAATTAAATGTAGGCGGGAACACCGATTTTCTCAACATGCTTGAACGCAGCCGCCTGGGCAGTAAAAAAATCAGCAAAACCGAGGCGGTGAACAGTCAGCTTAAAACCGCATTGGATCAGGAACATATTCATATAGGCCCATCAGACTATATTCCCTTTTTGGCAGACAACAAAGTCTGCTATATCCGGATGAATGTGCGCGGATTCGGCGGCTTGCCAATGGAGCTGGACCTCAAGTTATCCGTTGATGATTCCCCCAACAGTGCCGGAATTGTGGTTGATGCGGTGCGTTGTGCAGCGTTGGCCTTGCACCGAAAAACGGGCGGCCCTCTGGCGGAGGTTTCCGCAGCTCTGATGAAGCACCCCCCCGTGCAGCGGCCCGATGCCGCGGCCGCGGCGGAGATGGATCAATGGATTGACGGCAAACAGTAACGCGCGGTAATCCTGACCGCCTGTGCTTCGTGTCCGGCCTCACGCAGCCGCTGGGCCAGAACCGGCGGCAATTGGGCATCAACAAGGAACCTCACCGGCTGACCACCAGAACGGGGTGATCCAGTTGTTCCGCCGCGTATGCTATGCACGCTTGGATGTCCTCCAGTTCAAGGTCGGGATAATCGGCCAAGATTTGAGCTTCGGGCACCCTGGCGGCCAACAGATCCAGTACGTCCTTAACGCGGATGCGCATTGCCCGAATGCAGGGCCGCCCGCCGCATTGCTTGGGGTTAAACGTGATTCTATCTCCAAATTTCATACTCGAATTATATCGACTGCCCGGGTCTTTCACAAACCCGATTTCCGACCCGATTTCCGAATGACGGGCTGGGCAAGCGGCGTTGCGTCTTTATAGCTGTTGCATATACTTTCAGACATGTGGCTGATTAATCATGCAACCGAGTTTCCTCCTGGTGCCAAAGAATCGGTTTTGTGTGTGGGAAATTTTGATGGCGTACACCTCGGGCACCAACGGATGCTTGCCGAGGCTAAAAGCCTGGCACGCAGGCGGAATCTGCATTTCGTGGTCATGACCTTTCATCCGCATCCTTTGCACATTTTGCGGCCAAACCTGCCCCGGCGGCCCCTTATGGCCGTTACGCAACGCCTGGAAATACTTCAGGGCTTTGAACCCGATGTGTTATGGGTGGTGAAAACGGATCAGGATTTTCTCGATATGACCGCGGATGAATTCATGCACAACATCATGGTTAAAACCATAGCGGCGAAAGCCGTTGTGGAGGGCAGCAACTTTACCTTTGGCAAAGGAGCGCAAGGCACCGTCAACACATTGCGGGAAAAGGGACCAGACTTCGGCTGGGAAACAATCATCGTGCCGACGCTACAGGGGGTATTGCAGGACTTATCGCAGGTGGATGTCAGCAGTAGTCTGATCCGCTGGCTTATCAGCCAGGGCCGGGTCAGCGATGCCAATCGCTTAATGGGCCGCCCTTACACACTGCGCGGATTAGTAGAGCACGGAGCCGGACGGGGAGCAACCATTGGATATCCAACCCTGAATATCCAGTGTGAACAGTTACTGCCCGCTCCGGGGGTTTATGCGGGTCAAGCGGTCATTGCGGAACAAACATATGCGGCGGCAATAAGCGTCGGAAATAACCCCACGTTTAATGGCACAGCGCTAACCGTTGAAGCATTTGTGTTGGATTTTTCCGGCGCAGTTTATGATCAGCAGGTGGATGTGCGATTTACCCACTGGCTCCGGGACCAGTATAAGTTTTCCGGCATTGAAGCACTTAAAGCACAGATCCAGCGCGATGTTGATCAGGTACGCCAACGTGTGACCAATAGCATGGCATACATAAGCCCGTCAACCGAAACACCCAGGGAAACAAGTTTGCCGCATCAGAGCAACTTGGCCGACGCGGCAAATTAAATACCCGGCGGTGAAAGCTATCGAAAGGAAAATAATGCCCGAAAATGAACTTACAGCGGTTGCCGATGCCTTGCAGAGTGCCAAAAGCGTAGCAATTTTCACCCACGCTCGACCTGATCCGGATGCCATTGGATCTCAGGTAGGTGCCGCCCTGATGCTTGCAGCGCTGGGGAAAAAAGTTTATGTGATGTGTCTCCCGCCGATACCACAACCGCTGCAATTTCTGCTCAATATGCTGCCCCAGTCATGCATGGAGTATACGCCTGAGAAAGCATCCGGCATTTCCGCAGATCGCATCCTGGTGGTGGATACCTCCGCCCCGCAGCAACTGGAGCCGGCGAGTGCTTTTCTGCAGTCGTGTGGTTCTAAGGTGCTGATTTTGGATCATCACATTTCCGGTGATTTAAACCATGATCTGATTTACCGGGACACCTCTGCCGCAGCGTGCGTGGAGATTGTCGCACAACTAGGCGACTTGCTGGGCGTTGCGCTAAGCAAACCTATGGCAACCGCTTTACTGGCTGGGTTGGTGGGCGATACCGGTTGGTTTCGCTTTGACAGCGTAACGCCGCGCACCCATGAAATAGCCGCCAAATTATTGGCCGCCGGTGCTTCGCCATCAGAGTTGTGGGGCCGGCTGATGCAAAGCGAAAGAAAATCCAAGCTGGTGCTGCTAAGCCACGCGGTAGGCCGAATAACGTTTTACGCCCAGGATCGGATCGCGTCGATGGAATTATCGAATCAGGACATTGCCCAAGCCCAGGCCGAAACTTGGGAAACGGAGGGGCTTATCGACATTCCAATGATGGTTGGCAGCGTGGTGTGCTCGGTATTTTTAAGTGAAACTCCAGAAGGCAAAATCCGCGCCAGCCTCCGTAGCAAACACACGGTGGATGTGAACGAAGTGTGCCGGGAATTTGGAGGTGGCGGCCATGCGAGAGCCGCTGGTTGCCGCCTGCCCGGCCCCCTGCATAGTGCGCGGGACGCCCTGGTTAAGGCGTTGGAACTGAAGCTTGGGTAGCACCTTCCGGCCCGATGCCCCCGCCAGCCGATCGTCGCATTGGAAACCGCAGATATTCGGCGATGCTGGCAACTGTTTTCGGGCCAAATGAAGGAATTTTCCGCAGATCTTCTAAATTCTTAAACACAACGGGCATTGCTTTGGTTAAATGTATCTTGCGCCATGCCAGGATTTTTTCAGCACGCGCTGGCCCGACGCCCGGAATTCGAACCAGCGAGGCCCAGCTTGCCGTATTCGGGTCAATCGTGGTTTGCGTAACCCGGCTGGCAAACGCCGGCGAATATTGATTGTTTGCAACTCGTCGTGTGAGGCTGTAGCCCGTTGATATAAGCACAATGGCTATCGCGATAGATATGAAAAATAGTGCCGGTGGCGATTTTCCATCAGAGGCCGCTGGCGACCTGTTGGAAAATTCGCCGCTCTCATGCCCCCTGCGCACCAATGCAGCATCCCAAGTTGCTGTGCCGCGCGAATCCTTGAGTTGCTCCGGGAAACCGGCGTTATTGGCTCTCATCATCCACCCCTCCGTGTACAGAATCAGCCGGATGCTTTCTTCCAAAACGTTACCCTTCCAGCTATCCACATAGAATCGCACGCTACGCAGTGGTTCCTGGGACAACCTTATTGGCAGCGGCAGTAGCCCCGGCGGCCGGTGCTTTCTGTGCCCCTTGGCGTACGGCCAAAACAGCACGACGCATGGCCAGCCAGGTCTGCATGGACGGTTTGGCTGTTAAATCCGCAGTAAGCAGACCACCGCCCAGCATGGAACCGGCTTCCGAATCAACAACATCGGCCCAGGTCATAGCTTCTACAAAGGGCTTGGAAAGCACAATATTAGACAACGCTTCCAGCCATTTGCTTTGCAAATGATCATTCCACGGCTTGCGCCACAAACCCGCAGCCGCATTCTTGTCGGTTTGAATGCTCGGAGCGCCCATGCGGCTTACAACCACGGGTTTGCCCAAAGCGGCAAACCGATCCAGCATCGCACTAATCTGAAACAAATCCCGCTGCCAGCCTCCGTCACGCGGCGCGCCAAAACACACCTGCACTCCGAAAATATCAAATGGGATGCCGCTTTGCACCGCCATTTCGGCGTAAATCATGGGGGGAATGCTCCGCTGATTTTTGGCATAATATTCGCCCCATGGCTGTGTAATTTCAATCATGGTTTGAGCGTTGGGTATCAACTTTTTGACCAGCGTAATGGCCATGCGCGTAAGGTCCATGAGTTGATCAAAGGTAAAAGAAAAATGTGAATTCACATGCAATCCGCTTAGGACATTCCACAGAACAACATGGGGTCCGTAGCGCTGCACCACCCGCTCAATATGTTCGTAAAGCAAACCGCGCACGGTTTCGTAATCGTGCTCCCAGATATATAGCCAATCAGGAATTGCGGCTTCGGAAAAATGCACCAGCGGGCCAGCCGCTATGGGCAGTTTGGCCTGCCGAAGATATTCCACCCAATTATCCATAGGCGCAGCGTTAAAGGTCTGCTCCTGTGGCTCCATGAATTTCCAGGTCATCGGGAGATAGACAAATTCACCCGCCGCAACCAATTTTCGGCGGTACGCATCATCCGAACGCTCTGGTGCGGCCGCAAGGCCAAAAACATTTTTTGGAAAAGCCCGCGTGCTGATGCGACGCTGCAAAAGCAACTCCGCATGAACCAGAGCCGTTTGTTCCGAGGCGGGAACTGCGATGGCCAGGCACTTATCCGCAAATTTGGAGGCCAGTGCCGGATTTTCCAGATTTTCCATCGCTTCAATGAGCAATTCACGGGCTTCATTAAATTTCTGATTCACTCCCTGGGCTTCAGGAATATCCAATAGCCCCCAATCTTCCCGCTTTTGCAAAAGCCGCATCATACGATTACGGGCCAATTCAACATTAAGTACATACGGCTGACTGCGTTCCGGCAGGCGCACAGTTTCCAGCATAATGGTGCCAAAATTCCGCACATCCCACATTAATGTCAGCGCAGCCGGCCCCGCCGGCCGCTTACGACACCGAATTTCACCATCCACGTATGCCAGTTCGCCGCGGATCGGCACGCTATCGGAGCCAACAAGGTAAGCCGGGCCTAAATCAAGCTCTGTGGGTGCCTGGCCATCTCGGAAAACCTGAAAACGTAGCATCGACTTCTCGCTTACTTAAACCGGAGTATTATTTGTGCCGCCTGAACCAGCACTCTTCTGCCGATATACCGCACCCGCGCAGTGTTTTATAGCCTAGAACTTGTAATACAGTCAAACGTCGAACTGAATTCACGGCCCGCCAGATGCCGTGTCGGCAACACCGTCAATATGATGACTGCCACACGCGCAACACACACTATCCTTGCGGCCGCCGAGGCTCATTGGCCTCAATTTCATGTAAATACGCTAAGGTTCTCTCCAGTTGCCCCTTCAGATGCCGCACCCGCAAAAGACTTTTCACCCGCGTGAGCAGCTCAAGCTTGTTGACCGGCTTGGTGAGAAAATCATCGGTCCCACTTTCCACGCCGCGCTCAATATCGCCTAGTTCGTTCAGCGCGGTAATCATCAGGATGGGTATGTCCCGGAAACGGGCATCGGATTTGAGTTTCCGGCAAACTTCAAATCCACTCATGCGCGGCATCATGACATCAAGAATAATTAAATCCGGCATGACCTTGGGCACCTTGGCCAAAGCATCCACGCCGTCCACCGCCACCTCCGTTGTGCAGTCCATGGATTCCAGATAGGCCTGGATCAGCTCAACATTCGGCGGATTATCATCCACCACCAATATGGTGCTGCGGGGTAAATGTGTGTCATTGCTGCTGCGAACCGGTGCCGCCATATACAATGCCTCCATGGTAGAGCATTCCTCTTCAGAGGAACGCTGCAAAATCAGGCGGCATTATATCGCAACATGACAATTTATTCTTCTCGCGGAAGGCTCGATAGTGCCCGACGCCCTTCAAGCCGTGCTACTTTCCGCTGCTGGAAACTTGCCTTATTAAAACCGAATTTATGGGAACGAACTTTAGAACCACTGGTACGCCGATGGGGCATGGTAACCTCCCAAAAAAAGAGAAGTTGAAATCACAACTTCTTCATAACATTTCTGATCGGCTAATACAAGCTTAATATTGAAAAAAACATTTCCCGCCAACTTCGGAAATCTGGAATCCCGGGCCTGGATTGAAAAACACCGGCACCAATAGGCGTAACGGTGAACGCTAATCAGGTCCCACCCCAGGCCGAGCCGGCGGCTAAATGACAAAGCCACGCTAACTCCTAACTGTGTGTCACACCTGTACGGTAGCTCCCGACGACTCTCCTTAGGCCACCTCTCCATGCGACCTCTCCATGCGCCATCCCTTGACTTTTTTCCGATTTGCCACTATATAACAGTATGGAATTTTTCCGGCATGATGTCTTCGTGTCGGTTTGGAGGGAGGGGCGTTGAGTTGGGGCCCCTCCGTGGAAATATCGCTCTTTGGCTGATGGAGGCTACTATGAGGTTCTCAATCCAACGGTCCGTGTTGTCGCAAAAAAATCACCGGAATTCTCGAAATATCTCACATTCTATATCACTTAATACCTCGCACATTTGGCGGCGATACTTCGCCCTGGCCACCTCTGCTGCGGCCTTGGCTGCCGCGGGTTCTGCGGTTCAGGCCACTACCATCACGGGAATTGGGTTATCGGGCCTGCCCGCCGGACTCAACGGCGCGGGCGTGAATGTTGCCCAGGTGGAGGCGAATTTCGCTACGCCACCGAGCTCCGGTACCCAGACCATAGACCAATTTGAAGCCAATCCCGCCGGTGTCAGTATTAATAATAGTGCGATCGGCATTACCTATATTGACTTCAATGGCCACCAAAGCTCGACCACAGGTGCAAGCTATACCAGCGGCTCCTATACATACAATGACATTGAATCCGGCCATGCCGATTCAGTGGGCGGCTATTTTTACGGGTCCAGTGGCGTGGCATCCGGCGTCGCCCATGTTGATAACTATGATGCCGGCTATTTCGAGAACAGCGTTGTTGGCACCCTGAGTACAACCTCTCTGGCACCGCCACCCACGTTGAATAATGATAAAGTGGTCAATCAGAGTTTCATTAATAAGTTTCCACCCACCACTACGGCGGCGCAAGCGCAAAGCGAGCAAACACTCATTGACGGCGAATATGACAATTACACCAACACGTATGGCACCATTTTTGTTTCCGCCGTTGGAGATGGATCCGCTGAAGTCGGCACCAACAGCCAGATAAACCCACCCGCCACAGCTTACAATTCCATTGCCGTGGGTGCCTATCCCTACACTACTACTTCTTCCGGCATTGGCCCAACTTCCGATGGGCGCAGTGCCCCGGATATCGTGGCACCCGGAAGTGCCACCAGTTACACTACGCCGCTGGTTTCCGGTGCCGCCGCTATTATGGTGCAGGCCGGCACACTGGCCGACGGCTACGCCAGTGGGGACGGTTTTGCCAACCAGGCCGCCTACAGCACCGCCGCCACCGATGAACGCACCGTAAAGGCATTGCTGCTCAACGGTGCTGTGAAACCCGCCGGCTGGACTAATTCCTACAGCGTCAATTCCGGCACCTATACGTACAACCCAGTCAGCCCCACCACCACTACGCCGCTGGATCCGCGTTACGGCTCTGGTATCCTGAATGTGGACAATACCTACAAGAATCTAATCGCGGGCCGTGTGGTGGCGTCTTCCGTCAACAACAGCACCGCCGCCCTGACGTCCCCCACAATTACCCACAATGAAGGCTGGGACTATTCCTCTATTACCAACGGCCTGACCGCCAATAATGTGGCCCATTATGTTTTTAATTTAAGTGCTGCCAGTCAGAGATATAATTTGACCAGCACGCTGGTGTGGAATGCCCAGACGCAGGCTTCCCTGGTACCTGCCGTCGGGGGGGCTCAAAAACCTTCATTTTCTGAAACGCTCAATCACCTTGATCTGAATATTTACAACTCTGCCGGCACGCTGGTGGCCTCCAGTGCCAGTACGGTAGACAACCTCCAGCAGCTTTACGTACTGGGTTTAACACCCGGAAGCTATGATCTTCAGGTTGTGGATCTCGGCGGCGCTGCCACTTGGGCCAGCCCCACAGATCCTTATGCACTGGCGTTTAACTTCCAACCGGTCCCCGAACCCGCAGCGTTGCTGGTTCTTCTCTGCGGCTTAAGCGCCCTCGCCCTGCGGCGCCGCAACCGGGTTGCTTTACAGATGAACACAGATTAACGGGGAAGTAACTAATATTCTTATTTTCCACCCACCAGAACAAAAACCTGTGGATCCCCGCGCCTCTGGCTTGCCCGCGAACGGCAACGATTTGGATCCACCGATGAACATAGATGAACAATGTGCCGGCACATTCCCGATGGGATAAACCCACCGGCTCGCCCGGCGTCCCCTGTAACTGGGCATTCAGGGTCTGGCATTTAGCAGCGCCATCGCTTCCAACTCCTAACTCCTAACTCCTAACTCCTAAATGCTGGTCCAACTCCTAACTCCTGCATTCTCGCCCAACCTACGCCGTAGCTACTGCTGATAAGTCCAAATCCGCACGCTGCCCGGATTCTAAAAGCTGCGCCCCCAGGCCCGCAATCATGGCGGCATTATCTGTACAATAGGCCATGGGCGGTAAATATAAGGGCATTTTTGCCCCATCCGCCACGCGCTGTAAACAGCTCCGAATGGACGCATTAGCCGAAACACCGCCCCCGACAATCAAAGATCGCGGAGCCATTACTTCCATCGCCCGGCGCACTTTAATTTCCAGTATTTCCGCCACCACACGCTGAAATGCCGCCGCAGTATCCGCCCGTTGTTGCGCCGTTAAATCCGCACTGGTGCGTTGTGCACCGCCCTGGCCATTAACATGATATAAAACCGCCGTTTTTATCCCGCTGAAAGAAAAATCCAAAGATTGCTTCCCCAGAAGAGACAAGGGGAATTTCACTTCATTGGCACGACCATGACGGGCCAAATTCTCCACCAGCGGGCCGCCGGGATAACCCAGTTGCAGAATTGCGGCAACTTTATCAAATGCCTCCCCCACCGCATCGTCAATCGTAGAACCCAAGCGGCGCAGCGAATTAAACGTCTGCACCTCATACAGCGTGGTATGTCCCCCGGAAATCACCAGCCCCAACGCCGGCAACGCGGGCGGCTCCGGCCATACCACTGAAGCCTTATCCAGACCCTGTGGCGGAATCAGACAACCGGCGTACAAATGAGCATGTACGTGATTCACCCCGACCAACGGCTTATCCCACGCAAAAGCCAATGCCTTAGCCGCCGAAACACCCACCAGCAGGCACCCGACAAGCCCCGGACAGTTGGCTACGGCAATTCCGGAAAGATCTTCTGCGGTAACACCGGCAATTTTCATCGCGTTGGCCACGATGTCATTGAGCCATTCAATGTGCGCGCGGGCCGCAATTTCCGGCACGACGCCGCCATATTTCTGATGCAGATCAATTTGAGTGCGGATAACATTCGATCGCACGATCCGCCCGTTCTCGACTACCGCACACGCGGTTTCATCACAGGTTGTTTCAATACCTAATACACAGGACATGCCAACTCCGTGACTGGGGCGGGTCATAGCGCTTTTGGAAGAGCGTCAGCGGCACCGGATAGTGCGCCCGAAATATTTTCGGTTCCTGCCGTTGTGCTAACCGCAGCAGCGTCCGCATACGTTTGCACCAGTGTTGGCAGAATAACAACAAATTCCGAGCGCGGCACCACCTGTTCAGCACCGGCCTGCATCGCCTGCTGGGCCAAGTCCTGCTGATTATGTGATAAATAGGCTACGATCTTACAAGTGGGCTTGCAATTCTTGGCCAGCGCTATGGCGGATATTGGGTTAATACCCCCGCAATTCATATCAACAATCAGCATGTCCGGCGGAGTCGCCCGGAGAAATTCACTCAAAACGCTGTAGGAGCGCAACACCCGCACTTGCCGCTGCTGCGCCCGCGCTTCGGTCACAATTTTTGTAGAGAATATCAAGTCCGTTACTATTGCAGCTAACGCCATGATTAACTCTCCATACCAGCAGCCATCACCGGCTTTTCCGGCGGGTTTACCACTTGGGCGCCGGTGGCTCGCGCGATGACTTCATTTAATAATGGCGGAAGATTTTCATAAATCACGGCGTCCAAAACCGCGTGATGACTATGCCCCCCGCTATCAGCATATTCAACAGTTACCAGACCCGCACCGGGCCAGCGGCGATTATCAATAACCTTCATGGCCGAATAAGCGACAAGATTTCCGTTGGGCAGATGCAGGCCCTGATCATCAGCCACAATGCGTTTGGATTTTACTCGCAAAAACCAGACCAGCCCCCCTACCGCCACCAAACTGATTGCCAGAACAATCCACCGCTGATTATGAATGTCCGTTACCGTATGCCAGCCCGTGATATTATTAATATGCACGAGATGATCAAACCTGAGGCGCTGGGCATTGGTCGCATGCCGCCAGCCCGGCCAGGAACGCGCAATGGCCTTGTCTTTGCCCGTTACCCGATGAGACAGCAGCATCTGTTTAACTGCTTTGTCGTCATGATTCGGCCAGCCGTACCAGCCATCCCAGGCAAACCACGCCGCAAACATAAAACAGAGGAATGCCAACACCAACGGACGGCGGCGTTCCCAGAGAGCAGGTTGGGCAATCATCTGCATCAAATAAAACTCCTGGGGTTAACACCCGGAAAATTAGACGGCGAACCGATTATTTAAATACCGCCCGATAGATGATTTTGCCTATTAGTGCCTGCCCCAGCGGATTCGGGTGCACGCCATCCCAGGCAAAGAGTTGATACCACGGTTTCGTGTGTAGCCTGATCATCTGTGCGTGCACATGTACCACAGGAACGTGCATGGCCCGTGCGGCCCGCTTAAGCGCTGGAATTACGCCGTGGACCAGCACCTTTTCATTAATGCCCCACGGGTTGCCGACATGCCGCTTTTTATTTCGCACCACGGGCGGCGGTGTGCATATATAAATTTTGGGGTGGGCCTGAAGATGTTCAAAATGGCGAATCAACGCTTCCGCATTCGCCGTAAACTGTGATCCATATTTTTTCCAGTTTTGTGGCTTGGTGTCATTGGTGCCCAGCATAATAATGACGATATTGGGATCAAATTTTGTTGCCGCCTTAAATTCCGGAGTTGTCCAGTAGGGAAGATTCCCCTTCTTCAGAAGTGTGGCTCCGCTATGACCGAAATTAGCCGATTTAAATTTTTTTCCCACCAGTTTCTGCAACACGCCGGGCCACGCCCGTGCCAAGCGATGATGGGTGATCGTAAATCCCCAGGTAATGCTGTCACCCACGCAGGCAATACGCACTGGAGCCGCACCGGCACTTTGCCCAATCGCCGGCAACATGCAGGCCACAAACATCAGGGCAAATAACGGACGGATGTGATGAAACCTACGGGAAATCTGCATAAACCACTCCTGTTGCGATGACAATATTGCGCCAGCAAATAGAAATAATCGCCAGTCGCTACCGCTCAATTTTCTAAAATTAAGCCAAAGTGAATGTTACGTCAAATGAAATAAAAACTAGACCGCGACAGCGCCAAAAAGCACCGGGGTGATAACCCCATGAGTCACTAACGCTATTGGACCAACCACCGGATTACCATCCGGTGCTCAACACAGCGCACTGCGTCAAACACCATGGTGATAACCCGGTGGTTTATTGCACAATTACGTAGCGACCGCCCCACCCGCGCCTGCCGCGGCAGGTTCCACCTGCTTCGGCACGCCGGTAAACCGCAACGAATCACCATCACGGTCAATTCTAACGCTGGCCATCTGCTTATATTCACCGCGCAGAATAGATTCCGACAACGGATCTTCCACAAATTGCTCAATAGCGCGGCGTAACGGCCGAGCGCCAAAGTCCGGGTTGTATCCCTTCTCAATGAGCAAATCATGGGCAGCCAGCGTGGTTTCCAGCTTAATACCCTGCTCAATGAGCCGTTTGGTAACCTTCTGGATTTCAATATCAATAATGCGATAAAGATCTTCTTTGCTCAACGGGCGGAAGATAATCGTGTCATCCAGACGGTTGATAAACTCTGGCCGGAAGAATTTTTCAACTTCCCGCAGCAGACCGCGTTTCATCTGTTCAAAATTCTGATCCAGATCGCGCTTGCCGTACCCGAAGCCTTGAATACCACCGCTCTTAATCAGATCAGCGCCAATATTGCTGGTCATAATCAGCACGATGTTCTTGAAGTCAACCTGCCGACCGACATTATCCGTCAGGCGGCCTTCTTCCATGATCTGCAAGAGCATATTAAACACATCCGGATGGGCTTTTTCAATTTCATCCAGCAGCACCACCGCATAGGGCCGCCGGCGAATGCGTTCCGTAAGCTGACCGCCTTCTTCATATCCGACATACCCCGGAGGCGCACCAATCAATCGGCTGACATTGTGCTTCTCCATATATTCAGACATATCAATCTGAATTAAAGAAGCCTCATTGCCGAACATAAACTCCGCAATCGCCTTGGACAAAAGCGTTTTACCCACGCCCGAAGGCCCCAGGAACAGGAAGGTTCCCATCGGACGATTTGGATCTTTCAAACCGGACCGCGCACGGCGGATCGACCGGGAAACCGCCTTGATCGCATCATCCTGACTGATCACCCGCCGATGCAACTCCGATTCCAATTCCAGCAGCCGAGATGCTTCAGCATTTTCCAGCCGCGTCAATGGAACACCCGTCATCCGGCTGACCACTTCCGCGACGGTTTCTTCATCCACTACGCCGTCGACTTCCTTGGCCTGATCTCGCCATTTTTTCTGTTCCTCATCTTTCTTGCGGCGCAGGGCTTCCGCCTGATCCCGTAATTCCGCGGCCCGTTCGTAATCCGCGTTTTTTACAGCCTCGTCTTTTTCACCGCTTAAACGCTCAATCTGTTCTTCCACTTCGGTCAGATTGGGCGGCTTGGTCATACTTTTCAACCGAATCCGCGCTCCAGCTTCATCAATAACGTCAATAGCCTTATCCGGCAGGCACCGGCCGGTTATGTACCGCGTGGAAAGCTCCACGGCTGACCGCAATGCCTCATCGGTAATCTGTACGCGGTGATGGGCTTCATACCGATCCCGCAAACCACGCAGAATTTCCAAGGCCTCTTCCTTACCCGGTGGCTCTACCATCACCGTCTGGAAGCGCCGTTCCAAGGCACTGTCTTTTTCCACATATTTCCGGTATTCATCCAGCGTGGTCGCACCGATGCACTGAATTTCACCGCGGGCCAACGACGGCTTAAGCACATTGCTTGCGTCAATCGCCCCCTCCGCACCGCCCGCCCCAACCAGCGTGTGCAATTCATCAATAAACAGCACCACGTTTTTGGCCCGCCGAACTTCATTCATAACGGCTTTGATACGCTCTTCAAATTGTCCGCGGTATTTCGTGCCCGCCACCATCATGGCCAGGTCCAGCACAACAATGCGTTTGTCCACCAGAATTTCCGGCACATCGTTCCCGATAATTTTCTGGGCCAGCCCCTCAACAATCGCCGTTTTCCCTACACCGGCTTCACCCAGCAGAACCGGATTGTTCTTGGTCCGCCGGCAAAGTATTTGAATAACCCGTTCAATTTCATTGTTACGCCCAATGACCGGATCCAGTGTCCCCTCGCGCGCCAGTTCCGTCAGGTCACGCCCAAACGAATCCAACGCCGGCGTGCGGGACTTGGCTTTGCCGCCTTCCTTACTTTCAGATGAACCTTCACTTTCCACCCCGGCCCCCAACAGGTTCAACACCTCTTCGCGGACCTCTTCGAGTTTCAAGCCCAAATTCATCAGCACCTGCGCTGCCACGCCGTCCCGTTCACGCAGCAGTCCCAGCAGCAGATGTTCCGTGCCAACATAATTGTGGCCCAGATTTCGCGCCTCTTCGATGGCATATTCAATCACCTTCTTAGCGCGCGGCGTCTGCGGCAGTTTCCCCATGGTGACCATATCCGGTCCGCTCTTAACAAGTTTTTCAACTTCCAGGCGAACCTTGCGCAAATCAATATCCAGATTTTTCAGGACCGTAGCACCAACCCCGGACCCCTCTTTAACCAGCCCCAGCAAAATATGCTCGGTACCAATATATTCATGATTAAATCTCTGCGCCTCCTGATTGGCCAGAGCCATGACTTTCCGTGCGCGATCTGTAAAACGTTCGTACATAAATACTCCTGGGAGCGCCATCCGCACCATCGGCGGATAACCGCAACCTCGTGAATTCTA
>JAJZDN010000160.1 GCA_021805985.1 Planctomycetota bacterium
ACGACTGAAGGCCGGCGGGCATATCGCGCATCGGGATGTTGAGCAGTTTTTTGACCCGGTGGAAAATATTTTTCTGCCCGATCGTTTTATCCGCGGGCAATGTCCGAATTGCAAATCACCGGATCAATATGGTGATTCCTGCGAAGTTTGCGGCAAACATTACAGCCCCACCGATTTGATTAATCCCAAAAGTGCCGTCAGCGGTGCGGCACCGGAACGTCGCTCCAGCCGACATTTCTTTTTGCACCTGGAGGATTTTCGCCAGCAGCTCCTGGAACTGATTCGCGGCGGTCTGGTGGATTCGGCGGTGGCCAATAAGCTTGAAGAATGGTTTGGGAAGGAACTGAAAGACTGGGATATTTCCCGCGATGCGCCATTTTTTGGCTTTCCCATTCCGTCGGAGCAAAATAAATACTTTTACAACTGGCTTGATGCGCCGATTGGTTATCTGGCGGCCTTGGCGAAGAATCTCGGTGGCGGAGCCACCGATGCCGAAGAATACTGGAAAATGGATGATCTGGAAGTGTACCACTTTATTGGCAAGGATATTATTTATTTCCACGCCTTATTCTGGCCCGCCATGCTCATGGGTGCGGGCCTTAAGCCGCCGACACAATTATGCGTGCATGGACATTTGACCATCAATGGCGAAAAAATGTCCAAGAGCCGGGGCACATTTATCAACGCGGCCCAATATGCCCGTCATCTGGATCCGCAGTGGCTGCGCTATTATTTTGCCACGCGGCTGTCGGCGTCACCGGCGGATATCGACTTGAGCTTTGAGGATTTCTGCAACCGCGTCAACAGCGAACTGGTGGGCAAACTGGCTAATCTTATCAGCCGGGCCGCACCGATCTTAACACGCCTGCTGGACGGCCGCACCGGAATTGTAACAGTCGACGCCCTGCCGGTACTTAATGAATTCCGCAATGCGGAATCACAGATTGCGATGGATTATGACCAGCGGAACTTTGCGGCAGTAACGCGCCGGATTTGCGCTCTGGCGGATAAGGCCAATAAATTTGTGGAAGAACAGGCCCCCTGGGCGCTGGTGAAAACAGATGAAGAAGCGGCAAGGGGCGTATTAACGGCCGCTCTGGAATGCGGACGGATCTTGATGATTTATCTAAAGCCCATCGTCCCGGATATGGCAGCGCGTGTGGAAAAATGCCTGAATATCCGTCCACAATCGTGGCGTGACATACAAAATTCCATGGAATCGCATGTTATTAACCCATTTGAACATTTAACCGGACGTGTTGAAGAAAGGAAAATACAGGCCATGCTTGAGGAAAATAAGACCGATACAACCGCTGCGGCCACAGCCGGAATTCCAGCGACGCCGGCGGCCCTTGAGGAACCGCTGGCTCCGGAATGCAGCATAGAGCAATTTTCCGCCGTGGACTTACGCGTCGGACGAGTGATCCATGCGGAGGCCATTGAGGCTACCGATAAACTTATGAAAGTGGAAATTGATGCCGGGCCGCTGGGCAAGCGGACTGTTCTGGCGGGTATTAAAAAGGCCTGTACGCCGGAAGAGCTTACCGGACGGCTGGTGATCTTCTGCGCCAATCTGGCCCCGCGAAAAATGAAATTCGGCACCAGTGAAGGAATGATTCTGGCCAGCGGGCCGGGCGGCAAGGATGTATTTTTATTGTCCGTTGATCCGCGGGCCACACCGGGGCAGCGTGTGCATTAAAAGCTTCCGTATTTCTGAACAATTTCGCCCCGATTGCCGACAAGACCATATAATCCCCTGCGGGAGGGTTGGCGGATGAGGACCGGGTGTTCCGGGCCAGGCGCTGTATGGGGACTGGGGCGAGGTTATTTAACAGGCGGAGTATTTGTGGCCGTTGCATGCGCGATTGTCGGACTTGATCCGATGCAAAAAGATTGGATTGAGGCATTAAAACTGGCCCATGGAACTGACTGGTTCAAAATAGTGGTCGTAGGTGAGCGCAATTTGTCGTTAGCGCGCGAGGTGGGACAGATTTTTGATGTCCCTTTTTACGGCGATCTGCGAAGGATGTTGCTGGAAACTCCTCCTCAGATGGTGCTTTTGGACCGACCCGCGGACATGTCACTGGACTTCGTTGAAGCCTGTGTGCAGCAGAACATTGGTATATTGAGCGTTGGGCCGCCGGTGCAAACGCTGGAAGAAGCGCACCGCCTGAGCATTCATCTGGAACCCAGAACGCATTTATTATACACCGCCCCCCGCTTTTCCGGATCATGGGGATTTAGCCAGGCGCAGCAAACGGAAAATTTCTTTCGCGGGGTGCAATTCCTTTCCGGCGATTGGTCCGCCGCCAATCATGCGATTGCACGGGTGCGAAACATCCAGCACGGCGCGGTGCGGTCGTTATCGGTTCTGGCGTGGGATGCGTTTCGTACGGCGATTGAAATTCTCGGCCTGCCGGCAGCGCTTTACGCGTCCATTGATGGCAACAGCGGACAACAGGATAACTTTACGGATGTCACGGGCAATGTCGGCGTGGTAATGAAAACGCTTGAGGGAGCCACCGCGGTTCTGCGGATTTCTGATCAGGAAGCATCCTTGAAACGGGAACTCTGCGCTGCGAATCGGGACGGCCGGGTGAAACTTTCCGAATTCAGCTATCGGTGGGCCTCGAGCCGGGACGAACTGATAGAAGAAGATTCTACCGCACCAACCACGCCCGCCGCGCAGGCGTTAAAGGAACTGGAAAATTTCTGTCGGCAGTTTACCACGGCCTCTTCTTCCCATCCCGGCTGGCCGCACCTGCTGTCGGAAACCGCCGCCATGATGACGGCGATGATCGTTTCTCACCGCACGGGTATGGCGGAATCTCCGCAGCACTTCCGCGGATTGAACCGGTAATGACCGTTTTAGGACGCATGAGCAGTGGTGCTGCGAAGTATCTCTTCCACCAGCGCGGCCACCATACCGGGAATATCATGGTGCCGGGCTTCAAGGGTGGCGGGCCATCCAAGTTCGGCCAAGGCACGGGAAGTCGTCGGGCCGATGGAAAGGCGCTTACATTTTCCGACGGTGGAGCGCAAATTTTCGGGCAACATGGTGAAAAGATTTTTGGCGGTGGAGGCGCTGGTAAAAGTTATCCACTTTACGGTGCCATTTTGCAAAGCTTCGATCGCATCTTCCGGCAAGCTCTCGGGAATGCGCGTCTGATAAATCGGTACATCGTCCACGGCAGCGCCGGCGTTACGCAACATTTCCACCAGCGATGGACGGGCGATTTCGGCGCGCAAAAGCAGGAAGCGGTTCCCGCTTAAATCCAATGTTGCACTGTCCGGTTCCTTGGTCGGATCAGCACGACCGAAATAACTGATCAATTCAACGGCGAGTTCTTCACTCACTGCATCCGGGGAAACAATATCGGGAATAATACCAATCGAGTTTAACGCATCAGCCGTGGCCGGGCCGATGGCCGCTACAACGGCCGCGAAATCACGGGCGTCCAATTCCAACGCGATCATGGCCTGGTGCGCGGAATGCACCCCATTGGCGCTGGTGAACACCACACAATCGTATTCACCCATGTCTTCAATGGCGGTCAAAGCGGCCTGCCGGTCTGTGGGCTTGGCTATTTCAATGGTGGGGGCTTCGATAACCCGTGCCCCGAGTTCAAGAAGTTGATCACCAAGCTTGCTGGCCTGCTGCCGCGTGCGGGTTACGAGCATGGTTTGACCAAACAGCGGCCGGGATTCAAACCAGTTCATCTGCTCGCGAACGGATACCACCTTGCCGATGATGGTAATGGCCGGGGCCTTGATTTCAGCTTTTTGCGCGAGTTGGGCAATCGTTTTCACCGTGCCTACGACGGTTTGTTGCTCGGGATGTGTGGCCATGCGAACCACCGCAGCCGGGGTGTCGGCGGGCAGGCCGCAATCCATGAGGCGTTGAGTAATATGGGGCAGATTCTTCACGCCCATATAAAAAACCAGCGTGCCGCCGAGTTTGGCCAAGGCGGGGTAGTCCACATTTGAAATTTCATCCCCGGACTCTCCCGAGGACGGCTTATCCGACGAATCCTCCTGCTGATGCCCGGTGATAAACGTTACGGTACTGGTAAAATCCCGGTGCGTGACCGGGATACCGGCATACGCCGGCCCGGCAATGCCAGCGGTGATACCGGGAATAACCGCAAATGGAATTTGTGCCTGCGTCAAGGCCTGGGCTTCTTCGCCGCCGCGACCGAAAACAAAGGGATCGCCTCCCTTTAACCGCACAACACACCGGCTGGGACAATCGGGCCGAGCCATAAATTCCCGGCACTTTTCGACCAGCAGGGCGTTGATTTCCGTTTGTGTAAGGGTGTGGCGGCGGTCGCGCTTGCCAACATAGATGAGTTCTGCCTCCGGAGAGCAAAACGCCAGTAAATCGGGATTGGCCAGGGCGTCGTAAATGACCACCGCGGCCAAAGCCAGTGCCCGCGCGCCGGCGAGGGTAAAAAGTCCTATATCACCGGGGCCGGCACCGACCAGTACGGCAATCGGGAGAGGATGTTCGGGAGTGAAAAAGGGGGTGGTTGCCATAGGGTTACTCCAGCGGACCAAATCCGAAAGCAATAATGAGGATTATTACCTCAGCAAGCCCTATTGGCGCGGAAAAGACAAAAATATTCAAGTGTCCGGCAGATCTTGCCGATGAGAAAGGTGGTCGCAGTTGTAGTTTTCCTCCCATAACCTGAGCCGCCTGCTGTGCGTTGCAGCAGGCGGCTCTATTTAGTTATAAGATTATACCAGATTGAATTCCCCGCCCGCGGCGAGAACCACCGGGTTAATCTGCTTTTCCCGCAAGCGCTGTCCAAAGGCGGCGGCATCCTGTTTGATCGGGGGGAATGTGTTGTAATGAATCGGCATGACATGCGATGCCTTTAGCATTTCCGCAGCCAGCAGGGCGTGATCCGGCCCCATGGTAAAGTGATCGCCAATGGGCAAAAAGGCTAAATCAATATTCCATAACTTGCCAAACAAAGCCATATCGCCAAACAGGGCCGTATCCCCCGCGAAATAAATCGTTTTGCCGCCGATCTGCAGGATCCAGCCGCCCGGTGCACCGCCCGCGGCACCATCAGGAAAGGTGCTGGTATGAAAAGCCTGGACAAGATTGGCCCGGCCAAAAGCAAAGGCGCTGCCGCCGCCGGTATTCATACCCACGGTTTTGAGGCCGCGGCTTTCGTAATAGGTCGCCATTTCAAAGTTGGCTACGATAATTGCGCCATTCCGCTTGGCGATGCGTTCGGCATCATCGACATGATCAAAATGGGCGTGACTTAGAAAAATAAATTGCGGATTAGGTTGATCCGATTTTACATCCGCCAGAGGGTTGGAATCATAAAAGGGATCGATCTGAATTCGGTGTCCATCGGCATGAAGTTCCACATTGGAATGACCGTGATAGATGACCTTTACCGCCATGATGTGCT